>BJFV01000108.1 GCA_014190055.1 Actinomycetes bacterium | reverse complement strand
AGTTGTGGTCGGGACCGGCGTCGATCCGGTGACCCTGCGCTTTTCAGGCGCATGCTCTGCCTACTGAGCTACCCGACCTTGAAGAGTGAGAACACTCCCCAGCGGTCCCGACGGGACTTGAACCCGCGACCTCCGCCTTGACAGGGCGGCGTGAACTCCAACTTCACCACGGGACCAGATTCTGCTTGCGCTGAAACTGACCTTCGCACCCCCAACGGGATTCGAACCCGTGCCGCCACCTTGAAAGGGTGGTGTCCTAGGCCACTAGACGATGGGGGCATGGACCTACTATCCGTTGAGAACCATTGAAATCTATCACCGCAACCTACTGAAAAACCTTGTAAATCCAAAAGAAATCAAAGTCCACTACTTTGAGCGCCCACAGTCCATTCAAGTAGCCACCCCAAGTACTCATAAAGCTCTTTTTGGATCAAGAACTCGTCGGCCTCGCTCGCCTCATCACTGTCAGAGTCATCACTTTGTTGCGTGTCGCTTTGTGAACCATAGTCAGACTCGGCGATATCCAAAGTCGTGCCCAGCACCAAGCGCAAACTATTGATGCTTCTTGCAAACGCATCGATTTCTTCGGCACTGATTTCGTCGTCTTGAGCGATCACTTTTATCGTTACGTCGATCGCCGCGAGTCGCGACTCAAGAAGTTCATCGCGCATCAGTCGTTGATATTCCGCGTCTTTTTTCGCGTCGTTGTTGTAAGCCGTCGGAAACAGCCGGCGCAAATTTGCATCATCGGTTGTTGTTGCCAGCGAGTCGCGCAATTGCTCGACGAGTTGGGTCAATAACTGTCGATGATCGGCGGCTAAATCAATTTTGTAGTTTCCGTTTTTGAGGCGAAAAACTGGACCATTGTTTTTCACAACGACTCGTGTTCTAAAGTCGCCCACAACCCATGTTCGTGCAACCTGTAGACGTCAAATTCAGCCCGCTCGCGCGAACCACTTGAAACGACGGCCCTACCTTTGTGATGCACATCGAGCATTAACTCAGTGGCTTTCTCAAGGCTGTAACCAAAAAGTTTTTGAAATACAAATGTCACATAAGACATCAAATTGATCGGGTCATTCCAGACGATCACGATCCACGGTCGGTCAGACTTCGTTTCGTCCGCCTGATCAATTTCTTGCACCTGACCAGGTTGAGAACTGGCGAAGGTGAATTCACTCATATCTATAGTGTGGCGTACGAAATCGAAAATTTCATCGTACGATTGGCGCGTGCCGATCAACGTTCGTCCTGTGGTTCCGTCGCGATTGTTCAATCACGAGTCGAATCGGTCGCCTAAGTCGGTTCTCGGTGGTTATATTGCGCTGACAAAGCCGCGAATCATCGAATTGTTGTTGATCACAACCGTGCCAACGATGGTTTTGGCAGCAGGCAAATGGCCGGCGTGGTCACTAATTGCAGTCACATTGTTGGGTGGTTCTTTGGCCGCTGGTGGCGCAAACGCAATCAATATGTTCATCGATCGCGACATCGACAAATTGATGAAGCGCACACAAACTCGACCACTAGTTACGGGTCTGATTAAACCGCGCAACGCGCTTGTCTTTGCAATCGCGTTAGAAATAATTGCCTTTGCGGTTTTGTGGTTCGGCGCAAACTTGCTTTCTGCGGTTTTGGCGTTGAGCGCCACTGCTTTTTATGTGTTCATCTACTCGTTGTGGTTAAAGCGCACAAGTAAACAAAACATTGTCATCGGTGGTGCGGCGGGCGCGGTGCCAACACTTGTCGGTTGGGCGGCAGTCACAAATTCGGTCGGTTGGCCGGCGATTTGGTTGTTCGTCATTATCTTTTTGTGGACACCGCCACACTTTTGGGCGCTCGCAATTCGCCACTCAGACGAATATCGCGCAGCAAGTGTGCCGATGCTGCCTTCTGTTGTGTCAATTGAAAAGACCATTCGCACAATGGTCGTATATACGGTCATCTTGACACTCGTGTCGTTTGTGATGATTCCAGTTTCAGACTTGGGTCTGATCTACGGCGTGACAGCGGCATTGGCAGGCCTTGGTTTTGTCGTCGGCACGGCGATGCTTAGTCGCCGTCCGACAGATGCATGGTCGATGCGCGTGTTTTCGTTCTCGATCACTTATGTGACTTTGCTGTTCGGCGCTTTGATGGTGGATGTCTTAGTTTCAGCGACTTAGTGCAATAGAGAAGTTTCCCTATTAAACACTCAAACTGTTAGCGTTATCTGAGTTATGACGGCAATTGATTCAAGCCATTCGGCGACGAGTTCATCGGGGTCGATAGCCACCAGATCGACTCTCCTCGGCACAATTGCGGCGTATTTAACAGCCAGCGATCACAAACGCATCGGACGACTTCTCATTTCGATTTCTGCGATTTTCGCCATCGCCACGGCAATCGAAGGGGCAATCTTGGGCATTGAAAGAATCAGCCCGTCAAGTTCAATTGTTGACGCCGACATCATCGTTCAATTGTTTTCCGCACTTCGCTTTGACCTTATATTTTCGGTCGCTGCGCCGATGATGTTGGGTCTGGCAGTTGCTGTTGTACCGATGCAAGTTGGTGCGCGAGCGCTTGCTTTTGCCCGTTCGGCGATGTTTGGTTTTTATCTTTGGTTGTTCGGCGTAATTTTGGTTGGCACGTCGTATTTAAATAATGGTGGCCCAGGTGGCGGCAATGCCGAGATGGTTGATCTGTTTCTTATCGGACTTGGTTTAGTAATCGCAGGATTACTTCTGATCAGCACTTCTGTTGCCACCACAGTTTTGGCTTCTCGTCGAGCAGGTATGACGCTGATTGAAACTCCGATTTTTTCTTGGTCAGCTTTGGTCGCAAGCGTTTCAATGTTGCTGACTTTGCCAGTCGTGGCTGGCGCGATTATTTATGTTGCCGTTGATCACGCTTATGAACGTGCAACGTTTGGTGCGACCGAAGGCGTAAACGCTTGGATTGGCTGGGCATTCACGACACCGCAAATATTCATTGTTGCGATTCCAACTCTTGGTGTGCTTGCTCAGATCGTTGCAACTATGACGCGCGGTAAGCAACCACTTCGAGCCGGTCTTTTGGTTGGCGTTGGTTTGATGTCGACTGCTGTTATCGGTGCTGTCACCCAGTCATCACATACGGTCAGTTTTTCGGGAAGCGCAAGCGATGTTCTCAAATCGCTGATCCCGTATCTCTTTTTCAATCATCTGCCGATACTTGGAGTATTCGTCGTGCTTGGGTTGAGTTTGTTGGCTCTTAAAAACGAAAGAGCAAAACTTAATGCCGCGTTTGTTCCTGCATTTCTTGGTGTCGGCATGGTGCTCACCGGAATGATTGGTGGTGCGATTTTCAAAATCACCAACCTCAAATTGGCAAACACAGTTTTTGAAGAAGCGGTGCTGGTTTATGTTTGTTACGGCGCAGTGCTCAGCGGTATTGGCGCTGTTGCTTACTTCGGGCCCCGAATCTGGGGTCGCGAAATTCCATCTGCGCCGGTGCTCGGTCTTGGTCTGCTTGGTTTTCTTGCAACAGTTCTGGCGTCTTTGCCATATTTCATTGCCGGTTTTGCCGATCAGCCAGCTTCAATTGCTAACAACTTCGATTACTCGGGTCCAATTTGGTTGTGGAACTCACTTGTTGGTGCGGGGCACGCACTGATGGCATTAGTTGTGTTGTTGTTTTTCGCAGTCGCAACAAAATCTTTTCGCTCTGGCACGATCAGCAGTGCTACATCAGCAGATCTTTTTGAAAGCGTGAACGGTTAAAACGACATGAACACTTCAGCAACTGCTCTAGGCGCCGGACCAACAGTTGTCATGCGTCGACCTGCCTTAATAGTTTCAGGTTTTCTTTCTGCAGTAAGTGCAATGTTGATCGGTTCAATGCTTGCGATCTGGCTTGACTTCAGATCGAATGCTCCACTTCGTGAATCAACCGAAGGTGGCAAGATGTTGCGCGACTGGTTGCCCGAGAACATCAAGATTCCAGAAGTTGCGACGAACACAATGATGATGACGTTCGTAATTACTTGCGTGATGGCGCAGTGGGCTGTTTACTCGTCTCGCCGCAATGATTCGAAACATACCTCTTTGGCACTGAGCGTTGTTCTACTGACTGAAATCGCATTGGTCAACGCTCAACTTGCGGTCTATTCGCAAATGGGCATCGGCGTGCGCGACGGAAGTTACATGACGATGTTTTATGCAGTCACGGCAACAATGCTTGTGATCATCGTCGTGTGTATGGGTTTCACATTGTTGGCGCTGTTTAGGTCGATCGCTGGCCGTGCTGGAGACCGCGATTTAGTTTCGGCGCATGCGCTTTATTGCTATGCAGTGTCTGCAATTTTCGCAGCATTGTGGTTCGTGGTTTACGTTCAAAAGTAGGGATGATGTTTTCGACTGGCTTTAAATATTTCTTCGGGGTGACGGTGCTTTCGGTCGTCGCGCTGATTATGTCTTTGGCGCTTTTCGAAAAACTGGCACTCGTTGGTGTGGCAATAAGTTTCTTGATCGCAGTTGGCGCATTGTTGGCGGGTTTGTCGGCATTCACTAGCGATGGCACCACGCGTGATGCGAACACTTCGACTTCTGAATTGGTAAC
>BJFV01000107.1 GCA_014190055.1 Actinomycetes bacterium | reverse complement strand
TGCGCGAATGCGTCGAGATTGTTCGTTCAATGTGGACGCAAGAAGAAACCAATTACAGCGGCAAGTACTACAACTTGGTGCGTGGCAACTGCGATCCAAAACCGTTACAAAAACCCCATCCACCAATCTGGATTGGCGGTGGCGGTGAGCAACTAACGCTTCGTGTCGTCGCGCGCTATGCCGATTACTCGAATTTTGGCGGTACTCCAGAAGAGTTTGCTCGTAAGCGTGAGATTCTCAAGGGACATTGTGCTGCAGTTGGGCGAGACGAATCAGAAATTCGTAAGACTTGGTCGCCAGATATTTTCATTCGTCGAACTGAAAAAGAGATCAAGGCAGCGGGTTCTCTGAGTTTGCGTGCCGATCCAGTTGACCAATGGCAAGCGAACAATCTTGTCGGCACCGTCGAACAAGTGACTGAGAAAGTTCAAAAATATATTGATCTTGGTTGCAGCGGCTTTATTCCGTGGTGTGCAGATTACCCAAGTTCTGAGACGGTAGAACTTTTTGCTGAAGTGATGAAAAACTTCAGATAAGTAATTCGAACTTACAGGTAGTAACGGAAGACGACTTCAGCGACACACGAAGGCTTCTTTGCGCCTTCGACCTCGAAAGTCGTCTCGAGTGTCACTTGAACACCGCCAGTTACATCTTCAACGTTTAAAAGCTTCACGCCGGCGCGAAGTTTTGAACCAACTGGCACTGGCGAAGGAAAGCGAACTTTATTTGTTCCGTAATTTACGCCCATTGCCACACCTTCGACGCCAAAGATTTGCGGCAGAAAAACCGGACCAAGCGAGAGAGTCAGATAGCCGTGCGCGATAGGTCCGCCGAATGGGCCAGCCTTCGCACGCTCAACATCGATGTGGATCCATTGATGGTCGCCAGTCGCATCGGCAAAAATATTTACTTGCTCTTGGGTGATCGTACGGTAGTCAGAAAATCCAAGATGCTTTCCGATCAAGCTTTTTAGTTCGTCAACATTTTTAATTATTAGTTTTGGCATAGCTCAAGTGTGGCAGGTCGTTGGGCTTTGTGACGAAATGAACTAGCGATACCAAATCTTTTGATGACTTCGGCTTTGCGGATGCAGAATAAGAGCACACAGAGCAACCTCAAAGATCAGACTCAAGGTGCTTCCGCCACTCAACTTACGATAAAGCGATGTGCTGATTCCGCTTGTGTTTTCGAGATCTGTGTATGCCCAAAAACGAAGTACAAATGGCGAGAATGCTGCGGTGATCGCGAACTTGTAGCCAAGTTTTAGATCATTGGCCATAAACAACCCCGATAAAGCGTGCAAGGCGACTACGACCAGACCAACTATCAACCCGAGTGTAAAACGACTGCGGATATAGCCCAGATAGTCGGTGGTGTCGATGACACTGATCAAAGCGAAAAAGCCGTTTAGATAGAGCAACATCGCTGCGATTTGCAGTGTTTGAGGTTGCATTCGGTCAAACCATTTGCGCCAATCAATGTTTAGCATTATTCAATTG
This sequence comes from Actinomycetes bacterium, assembly GCA_014190055.1. Lineage (GTDB taxonomy): Bacteria > Actinomycetota > Acidimicrobiia > Acidimicrobiales > Ilumatobacteraceae > BACL27. The sequence continues at coordinate 3,141 of BJFV01000107.1, read as the reverse complement.
TGGCAGATCAACCCATCTCGTCTCGGTAGCCTTCTTTCGTGCGTAGCGCCTTTGTTTCTTTAGTTGGTCGACCAAACGTTGGTAAATCAACTTTGCTAAACGCATTGGTTGGCAAGAAAGTCAGCATCGTCTCTAACAAGCCTCAGACCACACGAACTCGCGTGCGCGGAATTTTGAACAAAGACGACGCGCAGTTGGTTTTTGTAGACACGCCTGGATTGCACAAGGCAACGACTGCATTAGGCGAACGAGTTAATGCCACAGCGCTCGAGTCGATGCGCGATGTTGACATTGTTTGCCTGTTGATTGACGCGACACAAACATTTGGCACTGGCGACAAGTGGGTTAGTGAGCAACTTAATATCAAAAATGCAATCGTTGTAATCAACAAGATCGATGCAGTCTCGCCAGCCAAGCTTCTTGCTCAACTGAGTGCAATTTCGTCTTTGGGCGCCGCCGAGTATTTTCCGGTTTCGGCTAAGACCGGAGAAGGTGTCGACCAGTTGGTCGCCGAACTTGTCAAGCGAGCGCCACTTGGTCAAGCGATGTATCCACCTGAGATGACATCTGAAACACCTCAGGCGCAGTGGGTTGCAGAACTCGTGCGAGAACAATTGTTAGCGGTTACCCGAGATGAGTTGCCGTATTCGATCGCCACACGCGTCACCGAGTGGGAGTGGCCACGAGTGCGTTGCGAAATCGTCGTCGAGCGCGAAAGTCAAAAAGGCATGGTGATCGGCAAGTCGGGCAGTGTTCTCAAGTCGGTTGGCATCGAGGTGCGCAAGCAGATGCCTGAAGGCGCATTTCTTGAACTGTTTGTTGTTGTCGATAAAGACTGGCAACATCGTGCCGACCGCGTCGAACGCCTCGGCTACTAGATTTTTACTATGAATTCCAAACCACGACTGTTGATTTCAACAGTTTGGTTCGGTCTCGCCTCACTTGTTTACATCGCCTTGTTCTCACGGCGAACCGATGTGATGAGTGGTGACGCTCAACTTTCGGCGATGTTGTCTAATTACCAAATTTCAGATTTTGGAAAGACTCTCAGTTTGCGTTCGGACATGCTCTTTGGTGCTGGTGGTTTGCAAGGTGGTTTCTTGTTTTGGCTCGATCCTGTCTCAGTGATCGGATCAATTGGTAGTTCGACCTATAACCACTTCTTAGTTGCCCTGGTTTCATCGATTCTTGTTTTTGTTTTAGCGGCAAAAGTATTTGAGGCCTTTGATATTGCTAGGCCCGTTGGGGTATCTGCGGCGGCGTTTACTTCGATCGCCACACTGTGGGGCTACTCGGTTGCTCTTGTTGACAACGAACTTTTTGGCCATGTGCCTCAATATGCCTCGTTGCTAATCGTCTCGCTAGCGATCTTAAATTGCTTTTTGCGAGTTAATGGAAAGAGCCGTGTGCGCGATTTGGCTTTCGGTCTCGGTTTCGTGATTTCAGTTTTGTTTCTATTTGTTGTATTGCCACATCTTTTAGTTACCTCATTACCGCTACTGATAATTGTTGGTATTTCGTCAATGTCAAAGCTTCTCTTTCAGCGCGAGCGTGGGGCATTCATAAGTCGACTTGTGCTGGTGATTATTTCAACCGTAATTTTGCTTTTGCTGAAAGCGCCGATTTTTCTAAATGGTTTCTATCGATATACAGCGGCGTCAGAGATGCCACTAAGTGCTTATAACCAGCCACAGATTTGGCCACTTCATAAGTTTGTCTTTGAGACCTTCTTTCCAACACCTTCTGCTGAGGGTAACCATGTGTTCCAAATAGTTTGTTTTCTCATTCTTGCTGTGTTTCTGATTCGAGGTGTCGTAAAGCCAACTAGGCGCGGTCAGGTTTGGGCGATGTCAGTTGTCGCCGCCTCATTCTTATTGGTGTATCGCGTCTGGCAATCAACTTGGGAGTTTGAAAGCGGTCCACGAATCAGTTACTTCATTTGGATGCTTAGTCCACTTTATGCAATCGCTATTACTTCGTTCGTTTTTGAATTTGCTCAGAGAAATTTTCAAAATGTATACCAAAATCTCAAACAGAAAAGTAATTTGCTTGTTGTAGCACTGGCTTCACTCATCCTGATCGTTTTATTTTTGTCGCCACTTACATCACTCAGATTCTCTCTTAAAGAACCAATGCCGCGCTCGCTTGATGAACTCAGCGTGATACCTGAGCTATTAGACCGTGTTTCACTTCTGGATGGTGGAGAATTTCGTGGTCGTGTGGCCTACGTCCTTCAAGAACCTGACTACCCATTGAATATTTCGGGACGGATCCCACTTCTAAATGAATATTCACACACATTGACGCCTTTGGCCTTTAAATTTTACGAGAAGTTTCTTCTTGATGAAGATTCACCACAATTACGCAACCGATTTGTACTTGGTCTTCAGAATTTCGACGTCTATCGCATGGTGGGCGTTCGTTATCTGGTTGTGCCGAAGAGCGCAGTTGATTTACGAAGTCAAACTCTTGCAGATGAAGATGTTGTAATTAGCGAGCTTGATGATGAAAATGTGTTGATTGATTTGGGTGTACCGAATCTTGGCACCTACTCGCCAGTTTCTGTTGAGAGTGCAAATTCTTTGGCCGCCACTTTTGAAGTCATTGCTGGTGGTTCATTTGATGCGACAAAGAATGTAATTGTTCAGGGTGATGCGCCTGCAGATTTGATTGGCGCAGATGTGACTAAGTTCGAAATATTAGATGGCGATGTTTTGGTATCCGCTAAGTCTTCGGGCCGCTCAATGATCGTGTTGCCAATTGAATTCAGCAACTGCTGGAGGATTGACTCGAAAGGCGAGGGTATCGCTGAGGCGAAAATTGTTCGCGCCAATGGTTTCTTGACTGGTTTAGTCTTTGACAAAATTTTTGCAGCAAAAATTAAACTTCGAACAGGTTTGTTTGACAACCCGTCCTGTCGAAATGAAGATCTGAAAGTGTTTCGTTCGCTGAATAGTTAGCCGGCGAGGGCGACTATCAGCGAAGAGTAATCGTCGAAACTTACAGTTGTTCCGGGCTTGGCGAGATCACCGCGACCGCGAGGCACGGCGACATTCTGTCCGTCGACTGTAAAGATCACCTGTCCGACGCCAGGACGACGCGTGAAAGTTAAAACAAGTTGGGCGATTGCCAGACGTTGAT
>BJFV01000106.1 GCA_014190055.1 Actinomycetes bacterium | reverse complement strand
GATTTCATGCGTGGACTATTCGGCTGGCACGCAAACCCCGAGAGAATCCGTGTGATCACATATTTCGCATACTTGTTACCAGTTCTTGCGATTTATCTAAAGAGACCGAAAGCAGAGAAGCAACTAGCCTCTTAATCTATGACAGTTCGCGATAGTGGCAAGCCAGTAAATGTAAAACCGCGCAGTCGCGACGTAACTGACGGCAATCAAAAGGCGGCATCGCGTGCGATGTTGCGTGCAGTTGGTTTGGGCGATGACGACTGGGTGAAGCCACAAGTTGCTATTGCCAACTCATGGAATGAAGTTACGCCTTGCAATGTTTCGTTGAAGCGACTTGCTGCTCGCGCCAAAATTGGTGTGCGCGAAGCGGGCGGTGTCGCACTTGAATTTGGCACGATAACTGTGAGTGACGGCATCAGCATGGGTCACGAAGGTATGCGCGCCTCGCTTGTGAGTCGTGAAGTTATTTGCGACAGCGTCGAAACAGTGATGCACGCTGAGCGTTTTGACGGATTCGTCGGTTTGGCTGGTTGCGATAAGAGCATTCCGGCGATGCTGATGGCAGCTGCACGACTCAATTTGCCAAGTGTCTTCGTATATAACGGATCAACGTTGCCTGGCGTACACAACGGTAAAAACATTGACATCACCACTGTGTTTGAAGCAATCGGTGCTTGTGCAGCGGGAAAAATGTCGCAGCAAGAACTCGAAGAAATCGAACGTGAAGCTTGCCCAGGCGAAGGAGCATGCGGTGGCATGTTCACCGCAAACACGATGTCGAGCATTGCCGAAGCACTTGGCATGAGTTTGCCAGGCAGCGCGTCACCGCCTGCAGTTGACTCGCGACGTGATGACGATGCGCAACGAGCCGGTGCAGCAGTTGTCAACTTGTTACGTCTCGGAATTTATCCGCGTGACATCATGACTAAAAAAGCATTTGAAAATGCGATTGCGATCGTCAACGCATTAGGTGGAAGCACGAATGCGGTGCTGCATTTGTTGGCCATCGCCAACGAGGCTGGCGTGCCATTGTCGCTTGACGACTTCAATCGCATCGCAGCAAAAGTGCCACACATCGCCGACACGAAGCCTGGCGGCAAATATCACATGACCGATATTGATCGAGTCGGCGGTGTGCCTGTGGTGATGAAACATTTGCTTGACGCGGGTCTGTTGCATGGCGATGTCATGACAGTGACAGGAAAAACGATGGCTGAAAACTTGGCCGAGTTGAACCCACCAGCGCCAGATGGCGAAGTGATTCATCCGTTGTCGAATGCAATTCACGCCGAAGGCGGAATTAACATTTTGCGCGGCTCGCTCGCACCAAATGGCGCAGTTGTAAAAGTTGCAGGTCTCTCAGCAGAACAGATGCACTTTGAAGGCCCGGCGCGAGTTTTTGACGGTGAAGACGGTGCAATGGCTGCAATTTTGTCGGGCGATATCAAACCAGGCACCGTGCTTGTGATTCGTTACGAAGGCCCGAAGGGCGGGCCCGGAATGCGTGAAATGTTGGCGATTACTGGGGCGATGAAAGGCGCAGGTCGGGGCAGTGACTGCGCATTAATCACTGACGGTCGATTTAGCGGTGGCACTTGGGGTTTTTGCATTGGTCATGTTGCACCAGAAGCAACCAACGGCGGACCAATTGCGTTTGTAAACGACGGGGACAGAATTTTGATTGATGTGCCTTCGCTAAAACTTGACTTGCTGATCTCTGAAGCCGAGTTGGCGAATCGTAAAAAAGGCTGGAAGCCGAACCCTCCGCGTTACACGAGTGGCGTTTTGGCAAAATTTGCCAAACTTGCGCAAGGCGCTGATCGCGGAGCGATCACAAACATCATCGAATAAATTGATTTACGACGTCGGCGAATTTTTCGCCAGCGTCTTCTTGCAAAAAGTGAGCAGCATCGGTAATCGTCGTGTGTGGTTGACCGTCACAGCCAGGTATCTCACGTCGAAAATATTTTTCGCCACCAGCAGTCACTGGGTCGCTGTCGCTGAACGCTGTAAGAAACGGTTTGTTGAATTTTCGCAAAGACTTCCATGCTTCAATATTTGCTTGTGATGAAGGATCATCAGGTGTGATCGGCACGAGTGTCGGAAACGCTCGAGCACCAGCCTTGTAACTTTCATCAGGAAACGGTGCGTCGTATGCGGCCCGCACTTCATCTGTGAGTGGTTTTATCTTGCAACCACCTTGCATAATTGCACCGACATTGAACACCGGCGTCTCTTGGCTGTATTTGCGCCACGCCATAAATGCATCACTTGGTGGGCGATCGCCGACATTCAAAAAAGTGTTTGCAGCGACGACTCGAGAAAATCTCTCAGGCATCGCAGCAACAAGACGCAAACCAATCAACCCGCCCCAGTCTTGACAAACCAGCGTGAGATTGTTTAGATCATTTGCAACGAGCCATTGCGTCATCCAATCGACATGACGTTCATATGTGTAGTCAGAAGTTTCGCTTGGTTTGTCACTTCGACCAAAACCAACCAGGTCTGGCGCGATAACACGGTGACCAGCCGCAACAAACCGCGGAATCATTTTTCGATAAAGAAACGACCAACTTGGTTCGCCGTGCATGCACAAAACTGTTTCTCCTGAAGTGCCTGCACCAGTATCAACATGATGAATGCGCAGTTTTACAGAATCCGAAGTAGTTGCTTCAACGAGCGTGTATTTCGGCTCGTAAGGCCAGTCGGGAAGCGAGTTAAATCGCTCGTCGGGGGTCTGCAGAATCTTCATATTTTGGGTTGCGATTAGAACACAGTACTGCCACACTGGAAGGGATGTTTAATTCAAAAGGCACTCTTAGCGTTTCTGTCGTCGTCATTCTCTAGGCGCGCGCTCTAAAGCGTGCGCCGAAAACCTCCCGCCAGGGAGGTTTTTTTATTCCCCAAATTTAAACCAGTGAAAAATTAAGAAGTAAGAGCAACAGGAGACCAAAATGAAATCGAATCAACAACTCACAGGAGCCGAAGCCCTGATCAAGGGTCTGGAGCAAGAAAAAGTTGATGTGATGTTCGGGCTGCCAGGTGGTTGCATTTTGCCTGCGTATGACCCGCTAATTAAGTCGACTATTCGCCACATTCTTGTTCGTCACGAGCAAGGCGCTGGTCACATGGCCGAAGGTTATGCACATGTAACTGGTCGACCAGGTGTAGCGATGGTAACTAGTGGTCCTGCGGCAACAAACTTGGTTACTCCGTTGTGCGATGCATACATGGACTCGATACCGATGGTGGCGATTACTGGTCAGGTACCGACAAGTGCGATTGGCACCGATGCGTTTCAAGAATGCGACACAGTTGGCATCACACGAAGCATTACAAAACACAACGAACTTGTAATGAGTGCAGATGATTTGCCTTTGGCGATTCGCCAAGCGTTTCACATTGCGACAACTGGTCGACCTGGCCCGGTGTTGATAGATGTACCTAAAGACGTTTTGCAAAATATGATGACTTGGCACTGGCCTTCAGACGATGAAGTGATCGACAGTTTGCCTGGTTACAAGCCCACGACCAAGGGTCATCCGCGGATGATCAAAGAAGCGGCGAAGTTGATTCTCGAATCGAAACAGCCGATTCTTTATGTTGGTGGCGGCGTATTGAAAGCACGTGCAGCAGAAGCGTTGCGTGAACTTGCCGAGTTGATGAACATTCCGGTTGTTACGACATTGATGGCGCGTGGCGCGTTTCCTGACAATCATCCTTTGTGTTTGGGTATGCCTGGCATGCACGGCACTGCAACCGCAGTTACAGCGATGCAGCGGGCTGATTTGTTGATTGCACTCGGCTCACGATTCGATGACCGAGTAACCGGCAAAGTTTCGACTTTTGCGCCAGACGCAAAGATCATTCACGTCGATATTGACCCTGCTGAACAAGGCAAGGTGCGCAAGCCTGACGTGCCGATTGTCGGTGACTGCCGATTGGTGATCGAAGAAATGATTGTTGCGTTGCGGGACTTGATGGCGGGTGGCACGAAACAAGCAGATATTTCTGCGTGGCGCAGTCGCGTAAACGGCTGGAAAGAAAACTTTCCACTTGCCTACGAGCCAAGCGAGCCAGGTGCTGCGCTCAAGCCACAATATTGTCTTGAAAAACTTCGCGATGCTTCGCCAGAAGGCACAATTTTGGTGTCGGGCGTTGGGCAACACCAGATGTGGTCAAGCCAGTTCTGGCATTTCAACGAACCATATACATGGGTTAACTCTGGTGGTCTCGGCACGATGGGTTTCTCGGTGCCTGCAGCAGTTGGCGCAAAAGTTGGTCGTCCAGACAAAACAGTTTGGGCAATCGATGGTGATGGTTGTTTCCAGATGACAGCCCAAGAGTTGATCACCGCATCAGTCGAGCAGATTCCGATCAAGGTCGGCATTTTGAATAACTCGAACTTGGGCATGGTTCGTCAGTGGCAAGAAATGTTCTACGGCAATCGTTATAGCCAAGTGCATTTCTCAGAGTCAGTTCCTGATTATGTGAAGATGGCTGAGTCAATGGGCTGTGTCGGTATTCGTGTTGAAGCACCAGAAGAAGTTGAGTCGGCAATTGACAAAGCGAACAGCATCAATGATCGACCAGTCGTTGTTGAATTCAGAGTTGCACCGACCGAGCAAGTATTTCCGATGGTGGCAGCAG
>BJFV01000105.1 GCA_014190055.1 Actinomycetes bacterium | reverse complement strand
CTTTCGCAGATGGACAAAATTTTGCGTGTCAGCAGCGAAGATTTGGATTGCACGATTCAGCCAGGTGTGCGGCGCAAACAATTGAACGAGTATCTCTCGCGTTATGGTTTGTTTTTTCCGGTTGATCCGGGTGCTGATGCAACGTTGGGTGGCATGGCATCGACTGGGGCGTCGGGTACGACAACAGTTAAATACGGCGCGATGAAGCAACTTGTGATGAGTCTCACCGTTGTGACTGCCAACGGCGAGATAATAACTACGTCGCGTCGAGCGCGAAAAACATCGGCGGGCTATGACTTGACGCATTTGTTCGTCGGCTCAGAGGGAACTCTCGGTGTGATCACTGAGTTGACTCTGCGCGTGTTTGGAATCCCCGAGGTGATTGCTGCGGCGACAATGCAGTTTGACAGTGTGCGCGAAGCAATCGACGGAGTAATAGAAGCGATTCAACTAAATGTTGGCGTGGCTCGTATCGAGTTAGTTGACCGCGAGGCCGTTGTTGCGGTCAATCGATATTCGGGCACAGATTTGCCGCACAAAGATTTGTTGTTGCTTGAGTTTCATGGCTCGGCCGAATCGACGGCGATAGATATTGCCGCGGCGCGCGAAGTGCTTGAGCGTCACGGGGGTCAAGGCTTTAAACAAACAACTGACGAAGCCGAGCGACGAAAATTATGGCAAGCACGACACGACGCAGGATTGGCGTGTAGGGCACATCAAATCGGCGGGCGAATCTTTTCGACAGATGTATGTGTGCCGATTTCACGTTTGTCTGAGTGCATTGAGCAGACACAAAAAGATTTAGCAGCATCAAAAATTTATGGGCCATTAGTTGGCCATGTTGGTGATGGAAACTTTCATGTTTTGTTGACGGCAGACCCGAACGATCATGAGGCAATCGAGCGTCTTGAACAATTTCATACACGTTTGGTGCAGCGTGCACTAAGTCTTGAAGGCACATGCACCGGCGAACACGGCATCGGCGTTGGCAAAATTGACTATTTGATGACTGAACTCGGCGCAGAGGCCGTGAATGTAATGGCAATGATCAAGGCAGCGCTTGACCCCAATTGCATTATGAACCCAGGCAAAGTGATAGCCGAAACTGTCAGCTAAAAGAAGGGTCGTAGAGTAGAGGTATGAGCAAAACAGATTTCGTGATGTACAGCACACAGTGGTGCGGTTACTGCAAGCGACTGAAGTCGATGTTGAATGCGGATGGAATCGCATTTACTGAAATTGATCTTGAGCAAGACCCTGATGCGGCGGCAATTGTTGAGCGCGTAAACAACGGCAATCAGACCGTGCCGACACTTGTATTTTCTGACGGTGAGGCGATGACTAATCCGTCGGTGGCAAAAGTGAAAGAGAAGTTGAGCGCGCTCGCAGCCAGTTAGTTTTTGCGGGGGCCAGGGATAACAACTGGGCCGGTGTCATCGTTTACTCGAATAACGTCAATCTTGTGTTCATAAATTGAACTCAACGTCTCTGGTGTAAGAGTTTCACGTGGGGTACCCGAAGCGGCGTGTCGACCGTTCTGAAGCAAAATCACGCGATCGGCAAACGACATTGCAACATTGAGGTCGTGAAACACTGCGATCACGGTGCGACCCTCTTCGACGAGTGATCGTACGATTTGCATGAGTTTTTCTTGTTGACCAATATCTAGAACTGCGGTGGGCTCGTCGAGCAACAACAACTGAGTGTCTTGGGCGAGAATTCGTGCCATTGAAACTCGGGCTTGCTCGCCAATTGAAAGAGTGCGGTATAAACGATTGCGCATTTCAGCGACGCCGAGACGTTGCATTGCGCTCTCGACGAGATCTTCGTCGTTTGCGCCAAGTTTTGGCCCGCGACCCATTTCGACTACTTCGGCAACCGTATAAGGAAACGAAACTGTGACACGTTGCGGCAGAACCGCACGCAATCTAGCCAATTCGCGATTGGTGACTACGGTGACTGGTTTATCGCCAAAGAAAACATTGCCGGTTTCTGATTGCAAATCGCCAGCCAAAACACTGAGCAGCGTCGACTTGCCCGCACCATTAGGGCCAAGAATCGCGACGAGTTCGCCCTTGTTGGCGTGCAGCGAAATATCGCACAAAATTTCTTTGCGCGAGCGAACGACTGAAATATTCTCGCATTTGATCACTGGAGTTTTCTCGTGACTCACGACCAGGTGCTTTCACTTGTGCGCATTTTGCGCAGTAGCCACAAAAAGAACGGCGCGCCGATTAGCGCTGTTAGTACGCCGAGTGGCAGTTCGGCTGGTGCGAGCAATGTTCGTGCCGCGAGGTCGGCGAGCAAAGTAACAATTGCCCCGAGCAGAGCTGATGACCACAACAGATCTCGATGTTTAGGTCCGAGCACAAGACGCAAAATGTGCGGCACGATTAATCCGACAAATGCGATGATGCCGGTGGCGGCAACTGCGCTCGACGCGAGCAAGCCGACGATAGCAATTGTTTGCAGGCGAACACGCTCGACTGGCACGCCGACATGGGCTGCTGAACGATCGCCGAGTGCCATGAGGTCAAGAGTGCGCGCAAATTTTGTGCTGAGCGCGATGCCGATAATGGCAAGTGGCAAAACCACGGCAACTGCTCGCCAAGTCGCAAGGCCCAAAGAGCCCAGACTCCAAAATGTGACGGTGCGAATTTGATCGTCATCGGCGATGAAAACGGCAAGACCGATTAAAGCACCCGATAATGCATTAATTGCGATGCCGGTCAAAATGAGTGTGACAACATCTGTTTTGCCGTCAACGCGAGATAAGCCGTAGACAATTGCAGTTGCCAGAGTGCCACCGATGAATGCAAAAATTTGCACACCGAGTGTGATTTTGCTCAGACCAAGCGTGATCGCGATAACCGCACCAACAGCTGCGCCACCAGAGACGCCGACGGTCGCTGGCTCGGCAAGTGGATTTCGAAAGACACCTTGCATTACGACGCCCGCAACAGCAAGTGAGGCGCCGACAACGATCGCCAAGGCGACACGTGGAAGTCGAACATTCCAAAAGACGGCGTGGCTAATTGAGTTTGCATCAGAAGTTTCTGCCGGGCCTTGAAACAAAACCGTGAATACTTCGCCAAATCTAATTGTGTATGCACCAGTTGTTAGCGCGTTAAACACGACGATCACGAGCGCGATCGAGAGAACGATTGCAACTGTTCTTGAATTAAGTCGGCGCAATTCGCTCATCAGTTAGGGCTCATTTTTCTGTCGTCAAGATTTTGAAGGCTTGCGCCAAGCGAATGATTAGTTCGCCGGTACGTGGCCCAAAAGAGAATAACAAGTCATCATCAATTGAAACCACTGAGCGTGTTTTTGCTGCAGGTGTTTGAGCGATGCCAGGTAGGTCGAGGAGGCCATCGATGCCACCCACCGATGCGAGACCGCGAGTCGTAACGACGATGATTTCGGGGTTGGCGTTGACGATTGCTTCACTAGTTAGCGGGGTGAAGGCAGCAAGTTTTAAGTCGGTGCCTACATCGATGCCGCCAGCAGAACGGATCATTTCGTCGGCGCCAGATTCTTTGCCGCCAAGCAAAAATACCGATGCCGTGCCACGTACGTAAATGAATGCAACCCGCGGGCTTGCAGTTGCAGAGTCGAGAGTATTGAGTGCCTGGTTGATGTCATTTTGAGTTGCGTCGAGAAGTTTTGTGCCGAAGGTGGCAGCACCGAGCGCGTCGGCGATCAATTTGATACGTGGAGCAATATCTGAGAGTTTCCAAACTTCTGGGGCGAGCACGATTGGCACACCTGCGCCACGCAATTGTTGAATCGCTTCTGGCGGACCCGAACGCGTATCGCCGATAACAAGTGTCGGTTTGAGTTCGAGCACGCTTTCGGCACTGATGTCATGGCCGCTGCTGACTTTTGGAATTGATTCGAGCGCAGCGAGTGTTGTTGTCGCGTCGCGACCGATGATCTTGTCGGCAAAACCAAGAGAGATAACTATTTCGGCGATCGCTTCGTTGAGCACGATAATGCGTGAAGAATCAGTGACTGTTACTTCGACATCGTCGGCTGATGTCACCGTTGATGGCAAAACTGATTTGCCATCGCCAATGATTGGCAGATCAAAGTCTTGGGCTGAAATCAAGACAGGTCGAATCTCGGCGAATGGCTGTGATGTTTCAGATGCTGATGCGCCACTTGACGAAACTGTTTGTGAGGTTGTATTCGGTGTTACAGAGGTTGATGAGCATGACGAAATCGACACAATGAAAACTGCTGTGGTCAAGAGAGAAATCTTTATGTTTCGTGTGACCATAGCCATTTCAATCTACTAGTGACAGTCAGATTGGTAGAATTCTCAGAGTGAAATTTTCGGGCTTTGTGCTGTCGGCTTTGATGTCAACGATGGCGATTGCAAGTTGCTCGAATGATCAATCGCTTAGTGAGACTTTTGTTACGACAACAATTGACACGGCTACAGAAGTCGCATCAACTGTCGCGCCGACGGTGGTCGTAACTACGGTTGCTGCTTCGTCATCAAGTTCAACGACGACAAGTGTGGCTGTTAGCACGACGAGCGTGGCGACGTCAGGTTCGACAAGAGCGCCGAATTCGAGCGTCGCCAGTGGCGCACCGACAACAACTGTCGCATCCACTAGTCGACCAAAACTTTCGGTGAGTCAAACAAACAATTTGAACCCAAATGGGACATCAGTCACAGTTCGCGGAACGGGCTTCGATGTGAGAAAAGGTGTTTACGTAACTGTTTGCACACAGGCCGCACCAG
>BJFV01000104.1 GCA_014190055.1 Actinomycetes bacterium | reverse complement strand
ATTATCACAATGCCCAAAAAGAACGGCAAAAAATATCTCGGCTGAATTACGTTGCCAACTTTGGAAAATGTTTGTTGATTTGCGTACAAGATCGCAATGCACATCATCGCAAATAGCGCACCGAAGATCAGCCGATGGGCGTTGCTTGATTTTCGAAGCGCGAACACCGTTGTTAACAAGAATGCTTGCAATGTGAACAGCCAAACGGTGTGGGCTAGTTCGAGTTCGAACCAGCCGAGCCCCCAGCCACCGAAAAAGCCCATTATGAAGCGTGGCAAGTTAACAAAGTTTTGGAGTAGCAAGTTGTTGGCAGTTGTGGTGATTCCTTCAGTAATTTCAACTCGGGGGTCGTCAAAAATATTGACTCGACCATAAACGTCGGCGAAGTAGTTGTAGATCAAATAAATCAAAGGCAAAATCGCCAAACTAATTAGCGCAGATTTTTTGGTGAACTTTAAATTTTTTGGTGCGAATTCTGAATAAAGAATCGCCGCGGCAAGTAGCAAAACTACGTACTTTCCTTCGTAGCGCGATGAGTTTGTAAACCAAACGGCAAATAGTGCAGCCGCTCCGGCTGGGACACTTAACATTAGGTCTTTTCTATTTCTGAGAGCACTAAAAAACGTAATCGCAAAGATCGTCACGCCAATTAAGTTCCAGCTAGAAGTATTAACTGAAGCGATGAAATAACTCGTAACCGGTGCAATCACTGCCAACCACGCCAACAACAACTCCGAGTTTTTCTTCCAAAAAAAAGCACTCGCAGAAATGATCAGAACCGCAGCCAAAAACGAGTTAAGCAAACGCATTTTCACAACACTTGCCTCAACATCAGCACCTACGAAACTGCGCTGAACGTCAAAATATCTATTTGGGTTTAGGCCGCGATTCAAAAGTTCAGTCGAGATTTCTTGGCTGTAGATATCTTCTTGACATTTTGCGGAAATGTCTTGGCCAGTTCGCACATAACAAAGTTGAGGCTCGGCGGCCATGATCGGCAAAATCATGCCCCAATATCGGTCGGGGTCTTTGCGGCAGTGGGGAGGGTTGCCTTCGGTGCCGCACCAAATGCTGGTAAGTACGTAATCTTCGTCGGGGCTGCTGCCGACGGCTGAGCCCATTGACCAAGCGGCCAGCGTCATGAAAAGCAATAGCGCCATAAGTGCGCGAATTGCGATGAAACGCGCGAACGACTTCGAAATTTTCGGCGCTCTCACAAATTCGCGTCAGTCTTTTTGGGTGCCGACTTTGAGGTCGCGAAACGCCGACTTCGAGTCGATTCCAACATCTTTTGGCAAACCAAGCACGCGCTCACCAACGATATTGCGCATCACTTCATCTGAGCCGCCAGCAATGCGCATGCCAGGCGCGCCAAGCAACAACTGACTCCACGCATAGGTGCCCCATTCGCCGGTATCGGCTTGAAGTTTGCTGCCGAGCACGAGCGAAAGAAAATCGTTCATTCGCTTTTGATTGTCGACTAGAGCCATTTTGGCGATTGACATCTCTGGGCCAGGTGTTTGACCCGCACGAATCTTGTCCATCGCGCGCTGGTTGTTGTAGCCAGCAACTTTTGTGCGAATAAACAGATCGGCCATTTTCTCGCGCACAATCGGGTCGTCGGTCAAACCAAAATGATGCACCATCGCCTGCATTCGCGTGAACATTGAAGTCTCGCCGCCACTTGCGGTGCCGATCGCCGCGCGCTCGTTCATCAGCGTCGTAAGTGCCACACCCCAGCCATTGTTGACTTCGCCAAGGCGATAACTATCGGGCACACGAACTTCGTTAAAAAACACTTCGTTGAAACTTGCGCCACCTGTCATCTGTCGCAACGGACGTATCTCAACACCTGCCGCATGCATGTCGACAATAAAACCAGTCATACCTTTGTGCTTTGGCAAACTCGGGTCGGTACGACAAATCACTTCGCCGATGTCGCTGTATTGCGCACCTGATGTCCAAACTTTTTGCCCCGTTATGACCCATTCGTCACCATCGCGTTCGGCTTTTGTTTGCAGTGATGCAAGATCGCTGCCTGCGCCCGGCTCTGAAAACAACTGACACGCCACAATGTCGGCGCGCCACATCGCACGCAAATACTTTTCGCGCGCAAAATCGCTCGCATGGGCCAAAATCGTCGGCGCCACCATGCCCAAACCGATTTGAAAAATCGATTGGTTGGCAACTTTGTATTGCGCTTCGGCTTTGCTGTAAGCCTTTTCGAATTCATTGGATAAACCTCGGCCGCCATATTGCTCGGGCCCCGAAATCCACCCAAAGCCCGCATCAAACTTTTGCTGGCGCCACTGCTTAGCGCGACTCACCATCTCGTCTTCGGCTTGTTTTGACCGCTCTTCAAACATCGAAACGTTGTCTGAACCTTCGCCCCAGACGAATGCCTTTTTCGACTCTCGCGGCTCGGCATTGGCAGCCAAAAACTTGTGGGCGTCAGCCGTGAATTGCTCAATCGTTATGTTCGTGAGATCGCTAGCCATACCGAATAACCGTACCCGTGAATGTGGTGTTTGGTGAAAGTGAAAGTTTTGACTAGCCTGCCTCGGGTGGGTCAGCCAGTAGATGTCAAACAAACAACCGCTGGGGTTGCCGGTCGCATTCGTTTCGAGCTAAATCGCACCCTCACTGGCCAGGGACACGAAAAATTCACCAGCGCCAGTCAGGCAATCGGCCCGCGTCCTGCTGCCGAGTTGGCGCGACGACTATTTAATAGTGGGGCAGTTCTTGGCGTGCATGTTTTTGCCAACATCGTGACGGTTGATCTTGTGCCTGGTTCACGCGACAGCGATTTGGCCCAAATTGTCACTGACCTGCATCAATATTGGAAACCAGGCATGAAGCCACCAACAGTCGAAGAATTAATGGCCCAAGTTGCCGCCCCAGCTGCCACAGCCGCACCGAGCGCCGATGGTTCGGCGCCAGAATTGAGCGCCGCCGAAAAGCTCATCCCACCACATCTACTTGAGCGCAGTCGCAACGCGCGTAAAAAGGCCGAATCTAAATAACTTTGGTTACTGCGAACATATGTTCGCTACAGTGCAAGCATGAAGTTATTGGTGCCAAAAACCCTCGTCGCTAAACATTCGCTTTTTGAAAAACAAGTTCTCGAAAACTTCGCCGTCTCCGACCAAGTTCGTCAGTTGTTGCCCGACTCAGGCCTTGTTCGTGGACGCATCGTGCGTTGTTGTGGTGACGCCGCCGCATCGCTAGCCCTTTCACTTTGCGCACGTGCATCACAGCAAGGTTCATGGTTGGGGGTTGTTGGCGTCAGTCATCTCGGCATCTCGTGTGCTGTCGAACATGGTGTGGCACTCGAGCGCATGGTCTTTGTGCACCCGCCAGAATCATCTCGCGATTGGTCAACAACGGTGGCTGCCGTAATCGACGGTTTCGATTTATTAATAGTCGCAGTGCCAGAATCACTTTCGGTTGCTGACGCAAGGCGAGTGCAGGCACGGTTGCAATCACGACGATCGGTCATGATCATTGTCGACACTACGACGTTTTCTGAAACAAGTTTTTCGAATAGCACGCATCCGTTTCATGCTGATGTCGTTTTAGATAGCACAACAAAAAGTTGGAGTGGCATTAATAACGGTGCCGGCTATCTGCAACAACGCCAAGTCGCAATCAAAGTCAGTGGCCGCCGAGTTGCGCGCACACAAGAACATTTAGTTACCTGCAACTACTAAATTGCTCGCATCAAAACGCTTAGCAGTGTTGCGTTGCCTTGACTGGTCGGCAGTCGTGGCGGCGAAAACTTCTAATAGCCCTTGCGCTGTTGTCTATGGTCAGCGAGTTGTTTCGCGCTCTGTAGCGGCGATGCATTATGGCGTTCAAGTCGGCATGCGACGTCGTCATGCTCAAGGGCTTTGTCCAGATCTTGAGATTGCCGCTTATCAACCAGATCGTGATCGTCGAGCGTTCAACACGGTCGTGCGAACCGTCAACGAGATAGTTCCATTAATTGAAGTCAGCGAGCCGGGCGTGATTGTTTTTGCTACGCGTGGTCCGTCTCGATATTTCGGTGGCGATGAACCAATGGCTAACAAAATCGTCCAAGCCTTGCGCACTTCAATAGTTGCTGATTCGCAATTTGGGGTTGGGGTTGCCGATAGTCGTCTGGCGGCCCACATTGCTGCTCATATCTCGGCGCAAAACAAGACCAAAGTTCCGTTCATCGTTGAGCCAGAAAAGACAAAAGTTTGGCTGGCACAAAAATCTGTCAGAGTTTTAAGCGAGTTCGCCAACATCAGTAGCGAGACTGTCTCATTGCTCGAGCGTCTCGGTTTAAACACCTTGCAAGATGTGTCGAAAATTAGTGAGTCTGTGTTGGCCGGACGATTTGGCGAATTGGGCATCGAGTTGCATCGACTCGCACGTGGCGACGAACAGCATCCATTGGCAGCAGTTGCACCACCCCCAGAGCATCTTTGCTCTCGAGCATTTGAAGAGCCAGTTATTGATCAGCAAACCTTGCTCAACAACATTCAAGCAATGGCCGAAGAGTTCAGCGATTACTTCGTTAAACGCGGTGCGATTTGTGTTCGTTTAATTCTCAAATTCGAATCAGAGACGGGTGCGCATTCAGAACGCTTGTGGTATCGACCTCAGGGTTTGACTGCTCGAGCAATAACCGAAAGCGCTAAATGGCAAATCGAAAGCTGGTCGCATAAAAGCCCGTTGGTTCGCGTGCAGTTGATCGCCGACGAAGTGCGCACAGATACGGCGCGTCAACTTAAGTTGTGGGGTGGCGTCACCCAAGTTGATGAGACAGCCAGTCGTGCAATTGGTCGATTAACCGAATTGCTCG
>BJFV01000103.1:2207-4870 GCA_014190055.1 Actinomycetes bacterium | reverse complement strand
CTTGAGCTTGCACAAACGGCCGAATGCACTCACCGTTACTTTGTTTGGTACAACTCGACATACGACGATGGAACACCAAATGTTGAAGGCCAACCAGAAGGTGCGTCGGAGATTTATTCAGACGCGTCAGGATCTGTGCTTGACCTTGGGTCTTGCAACTCTGATATCACAGCATTTTGGCCATAGTAAAATAGAAATCTCATGAAACTCGGTATCTTGATCGTCGCTTACAACGCGCAAGATACTTTGGCCAAAGTCCTTGACCGAATTCCTTCTGACTTCGCAACCCAAATCGACTCAATCTTGGTGTGTGACGATGCCAGTACTGATGACACACACAATGTTGGATTGAAGTATCAGAGCAACTCCAAACTTCCGCTAACGATCGTCCGACATCAAATCAACTTGGGCTACGGCGGTAATCAAAAAACTGGCTACCAATGGGCGTTGGAAAAGAATCTTGACCTAGTTGTGTTGTTGCACGGCGACGGTCAATACGCACCCGAATATCTTCCTCAGATGGTTGAGCCAATTGTCTCTGGGCGCGCAGATGTTGTCTTTGGTTCGCGAATGATTACCCAAGGTGGCGCCCGTCAAGGTGGCATGCCGCTCTACAAATTTGTAGGCAACAAAATCTTGACGACTCTTCAAAATCGACTCGCCAAAGTTTCACTGACCGAATGGCACAGTGGCTACCGCGCATACAGTGTCGCGGCGTTACGTAAAGTCAACTTCTTAAAAAACTCAGATTATTTCGACTTTGACTCACAAATTATTCTGCAGATGATTGGTGCGCGACAACGAATAGTTGAGATTGAGATCCCAACTTTTTATGGTGATGAGATTTCAAGAGTAAACGGGGTTAAGTACGGGATCAAGATTTTGATCCATACGCTCAAGTTTCGGCTCTCATCAAATAAAAGCTACTTCTAGCTCGAAAAATGCGGTCGCTAATTGATCCAGTTTGGTTTTTGTTACTTGTTTTGACGCTCACTACTTTTGTCACTGTCGCAAGCACAAAACTCGGCCGAGTTGTAAAACTACTTGCGCGGGTTAGCGTCTCGATACTTGTCTTTCTTTCAACGGGCGTTGCAACCCTGATTTTTGACCAGATTCTCGCAAATGAAACTTCACCAGGTCCTGATTGGTCGCCTGAATTCATCTTTGTTCTTGGTGGTGACTTTGAACTCGGCGCAAACGCTGCTCAAGATTTTCTTGGTACTGAAAGTATTCGAAGAGTAAATGCAGCTTCAGCGGTATGGCAAAAGTACCCAAAATCTATGGTTGTGTTTTCAGGCAAGCAGCCTGGCACTGAGACAGAACGCGCCGCAACTCGACACGGCGAACTCTCATCTGAGCATGCGATATCTCTTGGTCTCACGGAGTCACGAATCATTATTGAATCGACCTCATCAAACACAAGCGAGCACCCAATCGAAGCACTGAAACTTTCTGGAGTAAAGCGAGATAGCCAGATCGCAATAGTGACTTCTGATTTTCATCTTCGTCGCGCCTCAGGCGAGTTTAAAAAACACTTTTTGAACGTCGAATCTTTCGGTACTGGCGACGCCACGAGCGGTTTATCGTGGCTCGACTTTGTTCCTCTCGCTACACACCTCGACGAAAACGCTTACCGCATCAAAGAATTCGCCGGCATCATTATTTCAAAACTCTGAAACAAGTGGCGCGCTCGGACGGACTTGAACCGCCAACCTTCTGATCCGTAGTCAGATGCTCTATCCATTAAGCTACGAGCGCAAATTTCGTCTTGAAGCCTACTGCCTTATGGTCGCCAAGACTTTGTCCACCATGGTTTCCACGAATTGCCATTGCGCTTAAACAATGCGAGCGCCGCCTGAGCATTAACTCGCGGATCTAGAAGTTGTGCTGGCTCAGTAACACCAACATTCGAAAGCCACGAGCGATGAACCGAGTAATAAATTTGAAAAAGTCCGACACAGCAGTCATTCGACCCACCGACAACGTTTGGATTCAATTTGCTTTCACGCTGAGCAACAAACAACGCGTTTTCTTCGTGTTCGTCGGGCCAAACCTCACGAATAATCGCAACTACATCTTTGCGCTTATAAGTCACATCTGGAATCACGATCACTGGTTGGTCTGACGTGCAAATCTGCTTGCCGACCAAGATCATCGTCGAAGTCTTAGCCCCATTCAAAGCGAGAAGTTTCTTGAGCGACATGTCATAGCGCGCTGCAATACGACTCCAAGAATCATTGGCACGCGCCTGATGAAAAACAGTGCACGACGAAGCACTAACTGGCACTGGCAAAAAGACGAAACTTGAAACAAGCGCGACAACAAGCACAAAAACAAACTGGCGGAGAGGGAGGGATTTGAACCCTCGGTCCGGTTTACCCGGACAACGCCTTAGCAGGGCGCCCCATTCGGCCGCTCTGGCACCTCTCCAAAAATTAAAGAACGAGTAATTACTAATTTCATTACCCAAGCGACTTCTTAGTGTAACGGTCAAAGAATGAACCCTCTCGTGGCGGAACGGGAGGGATTCGAACCCCCGGGCCTTTTACAGCCGTCCGCTTTCAAGGCGGATGCGTTTGTCCACTCTGCCACCGTTCCGCTCGTAGACGCTATCTCGTAATGCGACTTCTTAGTTCAGTCATCCAATCGTCGGCTTCACGCCA
>BJFV01000103.1:0-1507 GCA_014190055.1 Actinomycetes bacterium | reverse complement strand
ATTGAGTTTTCAATCGGTACAAATCCAAGATCAACAGCACCAGACGCGACCGCGTCTAGGACATCGGGCACAGTTCGAAACGCAACCAACTCGCATGCGGCAAGATCTTTTTGCGTGAGCAGGGCCTGCTCAGTAAATGTGCCAGCAGGTCCAAAATATGCGACTCGCTTTGTTTGACTTTTTGCCACAGATACAAGGTTACGGTGCGCACAAATCGTATTCGGGGTCATTTTTCGAACCGCAATTCGCACTAGCCTGACTGCATGTTTGAGTACGTTGCATTTAATCCATATAACGCAAGCCCCGAAGCGATGGCAAGTGAACTGACAAAAAAGTCAAGCGAGGGCTGGGAAGTAGTTTCAATAGTGCCAACATTTGATGGTCGCTATTGTGCGTTTCTTCGACGACCTTCGAACACAAGTGCAACCACTACGCCAAACCAAACACAAACTGCCAACGAAACCATCTCTGTTGCGACATCAAGTGCGCCAAGCAACCCTGTTGTACCTGCCGCTTGGTATGCAGACCCATCTGGTCGCTTTGAATTGCGCTATTGGAACGGCAAAGAGTGGACCGAACATGTTGCTCGCTCAGGCCAACAATTCACTGATCCGCCAGTTGCTTAAATAATCATGCGAGCCACCTCGCTAGGCCATGCCGGAATACTCATTGAGGCTGGCAGTTCAAAAATTTTGTGTGACCCGTGGTTTGTGCCGGCGTTCTTTGGTTCATGGTTTGTATTTCCTCGCAATGACCAGTTGGAAGCCGAACTTCTGGCAAAAATCGAATCTCCAACACACCTATATATTTCACATATTCATGGAGACCATTTAGACGAAGCTTTCTTGGCAAGTCATGTCAATCGAGACGCAATCGTTTTACTACCTGACTTTCCGAGCCACGAACTTGAACGACGGCTTTCAAATCTTGGATTCACAAAGTTCGTCAAAACTGAAAATGGCAAAGAAATTGCAATCGACACTGAGACAAAAATCGCAATTCATGTTGAAACTTCGATTACCGATGGTCCGGGTGGCGACTCAGCATTAGTCGTCAGCGATAAAACGGCACGACTTGTAAATCAGAACGATTGTCGAACTGGCGATCTCGATGCTTTGCGTAGCCATGGACCAATCGATCTGCACTGGTTGCAATACAGCGGAGCGATTTGGTATCCGATGGTTTACGAACAAGACGCAACGACAAAACTCAATCTCGCACGTGCGAAAGTCGAAAGTCAGTTTGCTCGGGCTCTTAAGTATGTTGAGCGCCTCGATGCTCGAGCAGTTGTGCCGTCTGCTGGGCCCCCATGTTTTTTAGATGAAGACTTGTTTCATTTGAACATGATCACAGGAAACGAAACATCGATTTTTCCTGACCAAACAAAATTTTTAGAACGACTACGAAATCTGGGTCGCGAAAGTGACATCTTGGCGATACCCGGCACCGAAATTGAAATATCACCAGAAAAAATAACTGTGTCGCCACCAAAAAACGTCGATGTTTC
>BJFV01000102.1 GCA_014190055.1 Actinomycetes bacterium | reverse complement strand
TTCTGCCTCTTAGTGAGGTCTGCGCCCACATGGGGCGATGAAAAATTTTCTGAACCTTGACCGCCTTAAGTGGTTTGGCGCCTCGCGAATGATTGGCAGCGTGTTGAGTGTCGCATTTGTTGGTGTTGCAGGTTGGTGGCTGGTTCAAACACCGCCACCACCACCCGAAGCGAGTTTGAGTTTCGCGAGCACAACAGTTGCGACAAGCGCAACCATTGGTGTGAGTGCGTCAAGCATCAACACGGCACCACAGATAATTACAGTGCATGTTGCTGGGTCTGTGAAGAACCCCGGTGTCTATCGGCTCAAATATGGTTCACGAATTAATGACGGCATAGTTGCAGCGGGTGGCGCAACCAGTGCGGCGAATCTTGACGTAATAAATTTGGCGACTGTCTTAAACGAGGGTGAGCAAATTTATGTACCCAAACGCGGAGAAAAGCCACACACGATTACAAATCGACCGCAACTCGGTGGCGCTGGCGATGCGGCAGGCGGTTTGAATGGTGTCGGTGGTGCAACTGGCGTCGGCGGTGCGACAGGTGGTGCAACTGGTGTCGGCGGTGCGACTAGCAGCGCATGACGGCATAGTTGCAGCGGGTGGCGCAACCAGTGCGGCGAATCTTGACGTAATAAATTTGGCGACTGTCTTAAACGAGGGTGAACAAATTTATGTACCCAAACGTGGAGAAAAGCCACACACGATTACAAATCGACCGCAACTCGGTGGCGCTGGGGATGCGGCAGGCGGTTTAAATGCTGTCGGTGGTGCGACTGGCGGCACGACGGCTGGTGCAACTGGCGTCGGCGGTGCGACTAGCAGCGCAGTGCTTCAATTGATCAACATCAATTTGGCGTCGGTCGTTGAACTTGAACAGTTGCCTGGTGTGGGGCCAGCAACGGCAAAAGCAATAGTTGCGTATCGCGAAAAAAATGGTGCGTTCTTGAAAGTTGAAGATTTGTTGAAGGTGCGGGGCATCGGGCCTGCGAAGTTGAGCGAGATCTTGCCGCGTGCTCGCGTTAACTAGAGCGCGCCGCGAGTTGGCGGGTACGCGACTATCGCGCGAATTGACTAGAGCGCGCCGAGAATCAAAGCGGCGAGCGCGAGCGAAATCAGCGAACCAAGCACGAGACCAATCGCCAGCGGTCGAAATTCTCGACGCCATTCTGGCCAACTAGCGATAATTTCACGAATCGCGCGAAGGCTTGCATAGTGACCGATAATCCACCACACCAACACGCTCGAGATAAAACTCAACGCGTAGAGAGTGAAGCCGCCCGAGGCCGGTATGCCGAACAGCGGCATGGTCGGCAGCGCGATGAAAGTGAGAACAAAACCGAGCAGGCCAGTTAATGAGCCGGGTAATGCAAGCAAGACGAGACCGACAACGAGCACACCAAGAGATAGAGCGACTGCGATTAGCCCACCGCGTTGGCGCACTGCATTGCGATGAGCGACGATGCCATCGGGTACTACGCGTCGCGACTTGCTAGCCATGACTACATCGTACGATGTGCGGCGCTCTGATTGGCTGATTGTGTTCGGTGTTGCCGTGTATCTGTGTGTTACACGTGCGAGCAAAACGGTTTGTATTGCAATATTGATTGCAGTTGCAATTAGTTGCGTTGTTGCGTTGCATCGGTCGTTGATTTCACGATCGCTGGCTTCATTTTTGATCTTGATTTTTGCATTTGGTGCAATTAATTCGCAACGTGCACTTCGTGATTTTGTCGATGTTCGGCTTGGTGAATATGACGGTTATGCAAGAGTTATCAGCGACCCACAAAATATTGGTGTGGCAACTCGCACCACACTCGAAATCGGACGCGATCGTTTTGTTGTGTACGCATATGGTCGACCCGCGTGGCGAATGGCTGGCGCCAAAGTGGGCGAGCGGGTCTATGTGCGTGGTCTGCGCGAGCCGTTTGAACAAGGAACCGAATCAAGATGGATTGCACAACATATCAAGGGCAAGTTTCGCCTTGAATTGGTTGGTGAAACACGTCTTGTCGCGCCGCCAATTTTGCGCAGTGTTCAGCGTGTGCGTGATCTTGTAAAACTTGGTTCAAATTCGTTTGAATTTGATGATCAAGCGTTGTTCACCGGTCTGGTGATCGGTGACGACACGCGCCAATCAAAGTCAATGATCGATGCTTTTCGTAATTCAGGGCTTGCACATTTGGTCGCTGTTTCAGGTCAAAATGTTTCGTTCGTTTTGGCTGCGCTTTCACCGTTGCTATCGCGCCTAAAAAATCGACTGCGAATATTTGCCACACTCGGGGTTCTCGTCTGGTTCGTTTTGATCACGCGCGTAGAACCTTCAGTCGTGCGTGCGGCAACGATGGCTGGTCTCGCGTTTCTTTCTGTCGCATTTGGACGACCAACTAGAACTATGCGATTGATTGCGCTGACAGTTTTGTTAGCAGTCGTTGTTGACCCACTTTTGGCTTGGTCGGTTGGGTTTTTCATGTCAGTCGGTGCGACTTGTGGTTTGTGCCTTGGCGCTGCACCATTGGCCAAAATCGTGAGACGACCGCAGTGGTTGGCACAACTCATCGGGGCGACCGTTGCAGCGCAACTTGGTGTGATGCCAGTTGTGATTTTTATTTTTGGTGTGCCATCGGCGACCGGCATTGTTGCCAATGTCTTGGCTGTGCCGATTGCTGGCTTGGTGATGTTGGTGGGTTTACCGATGTCGCTTTTATCGGCGCTATTTAGCAACTTTGGACTCAGCGAGATTGGCGAACAGATGATGTTGCCGATTCGACTTGGCGTGCGCTGGGTCTGGTGGGTTGCTGAAATTTTCGCACGCCTTCGATTTGAAGGCATGGTAAATCTCGCCCTTTGGCTCGGAGTTTTTGTGGGGATAATTGCTCTGCGACACCGAAGTTCTAGCGTGTAGGCGTGACGATTCATCTGATTACCGGTTCTGATCCGCGATTGGTTTCAGACAAGGTGAGTGACATCACTCGCGAACTGATCAAATCGATGTCGACAGATGAAAACCGCAGCACGATTTTAGAAACCCATGATGCAGGGGCGGCGAGTGGGCAAGAACGCGAAGATGCAATTCGTCGTGCAATCTCGTCGGCCGAAACTATGTCGCTTTTTGGTGAAGAACGAGTCGTTGTAATTCGAGAAATTTCTGAGGCAACAGTTGCCGAACTTTCGAGTTTGGTCGAATATCTCGAGCACCCTGTCGACAGCACGCATTTGGTGCTGAGCGCATCTGGCAAGTTGGCGAAGTCTGTTTCAGACGCGTTGAAACGAGCAGGTGCAACCGTGATGGCGACGACGCCACCGGCGAAACGACAAGAGTTAGTGACTTGGTTTTTAGAGAGATTTGGTGAGGCAGGTTTGACTCTTGAGCCAATGGCGTTGAATCAAATAATTGACTGGCTGGGTGAAGATCAAGCTCGGTTGCCCGGGTTGATCGATGTGTTGGTGTCGACATATGGCACATCGCGCAAACTCTCGAGTGATGATGTTGCTGCGTTTTTGGGCGATGCGGGCAGCGTCAAGCCATGGGACTTAACCGATGCAATCGATGCTGGTGATTCGGCGAAAGCCATTGACATGTTGCATCGCATGACACGAAGTGGTGAATATCATCCGTTGCAAGTGATGGCGCTATTGCATACGCATTTTTCGAAGTTGATGCGACTTGATGGCCCAGAGTTGCATAGTGCGAATGATGTCTTGACTTTGATCGGTGGCAAAAGCGAATTTCAGGGCAAGAAATATCTCAATCAATATCGCCGACTTGGTAGCGCTGGCATTAGTCAAGCGATTGCGTTGCTTGCTCGAGCCGACATCGATTTACGCGGGGGCAAAGACCTCGGCGAAGAACTAACGATGGAAATCTTGGTTGCTCGGTTGTGCCGAATGGGGGCGTCAACCAGAACGAATAGACCGAGTAACTCGGCTAGACCTACTTCGCCGAAGCGGCGTTGAGTTTGCGCATCAAGCGGCTCTTACGGCGAGCAGCTTGTTTTGGGTGAATCGTGCGCTTGGCGGCGGCTTTGTCGAGACGCTTAACGGCAAGGCGAAGGGCTTCTTGATTTTCTGGTGTGCCTGCTGTCTCAAGAGCGCTCTTTACTCGTGAGCGAAGTTCGCTGCGTACGGCTTTGTTGCGAGCAGTTGCTTTTGCGTTTGTGATGATGCGCTTTTTTTGCGATTTGATATTTGCCACGCCCCAAGGCTAACAGCGGGTCAGGCCTTGCCAAACATAAGCCGTGTAGAATTTGGCATCGTCTCACACATGCTTTTAGGGCGTCAGTGTGATGGTCGAAATCTCGGAGAAACGGCGTAATGGAACTATCTCGAATACGAAATTTTTCGATCATTGCGCACATTGACCACGGTAAATCAACACTTTCAGACCGCATTTTAGAGATGACCAAAGCGGTCGATGCGCGTGAAATGCGCGCCCAATATTTAGACAGTATGGATCTCGAGCGTGAACGAGGCATCACGATCAAAGCGCAAAACGTTCGCGTGTCGTGGCGTGACCACACATTGCATTTGATTGACACACCAGGGCACGTTGACTTTGGTTATGAAGTGAGTCGTTCTTTGGCGGCCTGCGAAGGTGTTGTTTTGGTTGTTGATGCTGCACAAGGCATCGAGGCGCAAACATTGGCGAACTGTTATTTGGCGCTTGAAAACAATTTAGAAATTGTTGCCGCTCTAAACAAAATTGATTTGCCCGCTGCTGACCCAGATCGATACGCGATGGAGATCGAAAAAGTTCTCGGCATTCGTGCAGAAGATATTTTGCGCATCTCGGCTAAGACTGGCGACGGTGTGCCTGAGTTGCTTGATGCAATCATCGAGAAAATTCCGGCACCAACTGGTGATGCCGATGCGCC
>BJFV01000101.1 GCA_014190055.1 Actinomycetes bacterium | reverse complement strand
ATTGTGCTGTGTCGTACTTCTAATGCTGGTTCCAGCGAATTTCAATCGCTTGAAGTTGATGGCGAGCCGGTTTATCTGCGTGTGGCGCGAACTGCGGCTGCAAAGTGGCGTTCGATCGGCGAATGTGCCTTGGTTGTCGGTGCGACATACCCAGATGAGTTAGCGCGCGTTCGGGCGATTGTTGGCGACATGCCAATTCTTGTGCCGGGCATTGGTGCTCAAGGCGGCGACATCAACGCCGTCATCCGCGCCGGCACCACCACCCCAAGTGCATTCGCCACATCTCAAGCCACCGCCCCCACGACTTCTCGTCGCGGCCTAATACTTAACTCTTCTCGTGCGATCCTCTACGCCAGCGATGGCGCCAACTTTGCCACCGCCGCACGGGATGCCGCACTCACCACCCGCACCGCGATCAACGCAACTCAAAGCTAAATAATCACGAGAAGTTCGGGCTTTGAAGCGGGGTGCGACGCACGGCGCTTGCCGCAAAAATACCGATGGCACTCGAGATCGCACCGGCAAGCAACGCATACGAAAAACTACGAACAATTCCTGAGCCGATAGTCGCTTCATGCACACCGACCATCACCGCAGCACCCAATACGGCACCCATCTGATTGAGCAACTGTTGCACCGCGCTCGCCACACCGAGATCGGCAACATCAACTGAATTTGCGAGCAACGCAGTCAACGCGGGCGAAGCAATTCCGAGACCTGCACCAGACAACGATAATCCGACAGCGATAAACAAATCAGACGAGCCCAAGTTGATCTGCGACAACATCAACATCGAACACATCACAGCAATTGCGCCGATGACGCCAGCATTGCGCTCACCAATTCGAATTGCAATCCGACCCGAGAACGGCGCAACGAGTGAAAACACAAGCGGCCGAGCAATAATCAGCCAGCCAATATGCGAAGTCGAAAAACCTAAACCAACTTCAAGCAACTGCGGCACGATCATGAATCCACCCATGTATGCGAAATTCGTCAGCGCCTGACTCGCCACAGGAAACGCAACATTGCGCGTACCAAACCATTTCAGCGGCAACATCGGATCACTCGCCCGCTTCTCGACGCGAACAAAAAACACCAAAGCGACGACACCCAGCATCGCAACAAGAATTGTGCGCGTCGCCAAAAACCCCCACGCAGGTCCGCGATTAATCGCCAACAAAATCATCACCGAACCAGCACCAAGCAACAACGCACCCTTCACATCAAACTTCACATTCGCACGCCGCTCAGTGTCGCTGAGCAGCCACCAAGCAACCACACACCCAACCAAACACAGCGGCGCTTGCATTAAAAAAATCGTCCGCCATCCAAATATCTCAACAAGTGGCACACCCGCAACGACGCCAATCACTGGCGCACCAGCCGTGACGAAACTCCAATACCCCAACGGCCTCACTCTCTCACTGGGATCAAACATGCGGTTGATATACGCCATCGCGGCCGGGCCAAGCGCCGAGCCCCCAGCTGCCGAAAGTGTGCGAAAAATAATCATCAATGTGGCATTCCACGCAAACGCGGTGCTGAGAGCGAAAATTCCGGCGACGAATAATCCCCAAACAAAAACTCGTTTGTGTCCCCATAAGTCACCGACTTTGCCAAACGCCGGGCCGACAACACCGAATGCCAACATCGGCGCAGTAATCGCCCAACTAATGATTCCGGTTGTGCTGTTTAAATCATCAGCAACAGTTTTTAGCGAAACAACCAACAGCGTGATCATGAAACTCACCGTAAACACACAACTCAATAACACAATCAAAGTTGCCTTGCGCCGAGAGACGCCGACTCGCTGCACAATTTTGCGTCGCAGCAACAACGACCATGGAATTACCGAAACTTCGTCGACGCCACCACTGTCAAGAACGCTTAAGTCTGAAGCGTTTTCTTCTCTCTCCAAACTCACGGAAAGACCATGTCGATTGCAGAACCACGCGCGACCATGTCACCATTTTTAACTGCAACACCTTTGACCGATGCGCTCTTCATGCGATACGACTTACGCCCAGAGACTTCACCGACAACAAATCCGGCTTCAAGCAAACGCTTTTCTGCTTCAACAAAATTGATGCCAATAATGTTTGGCAACACGATCAAATCTGGTCCGAGTGAAATCGAATAAACAATCGTGCTGTCTTTAGGTACTAGCTGGCCCGGAGGCGGTGATTGCGCGCCAATCAATCCAACTGCCACGTCACTGCTGTAACTGTCATCACTGCTACCAAGAACAAGCCCCAACTCGGCAATAATTGCGCTTGCTTCATCGAGTTTCAGGCCGACAATCAAAGGCACCGTGCGTAGCGATGGCCCACTCGACACAACAATATTGACTTCAGTACCTTGCAAAACCTGATCGCCCGCAACAAGCGAGGGCTGCTTTGCGACAGTCCACGAAATAACGTTGCCAATCGGCACACTGTCGCTTGCTTCTTCAGTTGCCGAAACACTCAAACCTCGCTCAGTTAATTTCTTGAACGCAACTTCGCGCGACTCACCCACCACGTCAATCAACACACCAAGTGGCGCACCCTCTGACACATACATGACCAAAGTGTCACCTTGTTTCAAACTCTCACCCGCCCCGGGCTCAGTACGAATCACAAAACCAAACTCAACATCATTCGTGCGCTCGGCTCTGATAATGATCTCCCAATCATTTGTTGCAATCGAGTTGCGCGCCTCGGCCTCAGCGACACCCGACAAATCAGGCACCACAAAACTCTTTTTCGTCAGCGCCTGAAACCCAACCACACCAACAATTCCGACTACGCCGACAGCGGCAAGAGCGAATAATCGCTTGAGTCGACGCGTTGTACGTGGCGACTCAACAACAACCGGCGATGCAGGCTCAGCAACCTCACTCTGCTCAACAACTTGAACCGCCACAGCCTCACTAGCCGTAATTATCGGATGAGGACGAGTGATCACATCTTCGAACTTCTTTGGCACAACTGTGTCAATTGGCAACGGTCGCGGCATCTTGTCAGCTATTTGCGCAAGCGCTTGTCCGAGTTCAAGTGCGGTACCACGCTCGTCAGGCATTGGCCGACCTGCACGCTCAATCGGCGCAGCAATCGGCCCCATGTCGGCAGTCACCGGCAACAACTTGTCGACGCGATTGGCCAATGTGATTGCCACCGATTCACCAACAAACGGCACTTCACCAGTTATCGACTCGAGCAGAGTAATCGCCAAAGAATAAATATCGGTTTGTTCGTTTGGTGCCGCGCCGAGACCAATTTCTGGCGCCGCAAACTTTGCTTGCTCCAAACTCATCTGCTCGGCATTCGCCGAACGCTTCGTACCAAGACCAGTAAGACGCACGCGCGCATCATCACCGAAAATTAGATTCGCTGGTCGCACATCACCGTGCGTAAAACCATTTTGATGCGCATGATGAAGCGCACGACATACATCTATGCCGACGACGAGTGCTTGAGAAGGTGAAAGCCTGCGACCGCGATCTAGAAACTCACGGAGAGTTCCTTGCCCGTGAAATTCGGTCACGTTAAAAGCGTGTCGAACTCCGTCAATTACCGTGTCGCCCCAATCGTCAATGCACACCAAAGTCGGATGATTCATCGCAAAAAGTTGTTGCATTAACTCTTTATAAGCCGCAAGCGCGCTCGACTCGTCAATCAAGCCAGCATCTAAATCGATCAATGAGCGCGTCGTCATCAATCTCACAGAAACTTTTTTGTTGTGTCTTAGGTCATCTGCCACATAAACCTTGACGGCAGCACTGCTATCGCTTCGCAAAGAGTCAATCCGATAGCGCCCAACAATAACTTTGCCAATCAGGGCATCTGACTCAACCATCGTCCCATTAAAACTACTAGTCACTGTGCTCAAGCAATGTTTTCTGCCCGGTTTCAGGCGAGAATATAGGTGTGACAACTAACTCGAATAATTCGCCAGACGCAAACAAGCCAAAGCGAAAACTCGACAAAGAACAAATGCTGATCAGCATCGGCATCGCACTCGGACTCGTCTTAATTATTTTTGGTTTTCGCGCGACACAAACTGGTCGTGACGAGTCGGGTCTTCCTGACGAGATCGAGCGCATGTCACCGGCTGATGGTGATCGAGTTTTGCGTCAGTCACAAATCATCGTCGACTTCATCGAAGGCTACGAAGCAGTTATGTTCATCGATGGGATGGAATTGCCAACAACTCGTCTCGATGAGTTGACCTCGTCGGGTCAACAGGCCGCACCCGGCGCACAAGTTGAGTTACCCCCGACTGCTGTTTTCGATCCAGGTAACTTCATCATCAGCTTTCAGCCACAGGTTGGCGCGATAATTGAAGAATTCACCCAAGGTGAACACGAAGGCAAAGTTCTTTACTGGCGAATCGCCGACGGCCGCGAAAAAGCACGCGTCTACACCTGGCAATTCGACACGGACTAATTCGACACGGACTAATTCGACACGATCGATTCGTGCTAGTTCGGCAATTCGCCTGTCTCGAGTAGTTTTAAAAAACCTGCCGCATCAATAATCGGAATACCAAGTTCTGTTGCCTTGGTGAGTTTGCTTGCACCTGGCTCATCGCCTACAACCAGCGCAAAAGTTTTTGCACTCACACTGCCCGGGCTCTTGCCACCCCGACTTGTGATTGCTTCTTGAGCACCTTCGCGACTGAAACCTTCGACTGTGCCAGTGACGACAACAGCTTTGCCCACAAGATTTTGTGGCGCGTCGTTAATGGCAACATTGCCGAACTCGACCCCCGCCGCACGAAACTTTTTGATAATCGCCATATGTGATTTATCGGCAAACCAATCAGTAATCTTTTTCGCAATTACTTCGCCCACGCCGTCTATCTCACTCAATTGCTCTGGTGTCGCTTCGATAA
>BJFV01000100.1 GCA_014190055.1 Actinomycetes bacterium | reverse complement strand
TTGTGGATGGACAACTATTGCATCGCAGCAGGGGCACCGAATGCCGAAGCTGCAAATGCTTGGATCAACTGGGACTTGATTCCAGAAATCTCGATCAAAGACTTGTCGTACCACGGTTATCACACTGGTATGAAAAACATGTCGACCTTGATTTCAGAGGTCGCACCTGACCTCACTCGTGGCGACATGATTTTCTTTGGTGATGAACAGGTCGCAACGATGCGAACCCAGGTGATCACGCCGGCGCTTGATCGTTTGATCGACATCCTCAACAAGTCAAAGGCAAAGGCCGGAGGCTGATTTTTAGTGACCGTATCGGTCGCCGCAAAATTTAGAAGCAAGACAAGAGCACCAAAGTATTTGCTCGCCATTCCGGCGATCATTTGGTATCTAGTTTTTTTTGCGGCGCCGATCGCGTTCATCGTTCTTTATTCGTTTGGCACCAAAGACACGACGAAGTTATTGCCGGTTGACTTAAGCAACCTTTCGTCAAATAGTTACTCGTCTGTCTTTGACGAGACATTCTTCAAAGTTTTCAGGGCAACCCTGAGAATCAGCATTGTTGCCACGATCATGTGCGTTGTGATTGGCTTACCTGTTGCCTATTTTGCGGCATTCAAAGTTGCCGAAAAATGGAAGGCAATAATTCTGGCTGCTGTTGTCGTGCCAAGTTTTACGAGTTTCTTGATTCGCACGGTCGCATGGCGAATTCCGCTTGCACCGAATGGGACGCTCTCAAAGTGGCTCGTTGAAATGGGGTACATCGGTAGCAATGGCATTCAGATTCTCGAGACCGCCACTGCGGTGCAGATCGCGATTGTTTACAACTATCTCGGATTTATGATTTTGCCTTTATTCGTGGCGCTAGATCGCATTGACGTGAGAATGCGTGAAGCAAGCAAAGATCTTGGTGCAGGGCGCATTGCAACATTCTTCGGCGTGACTTTGCCACTTGCCGGACCAGGAATCATCGCTGGTGTGTTGCTGACGTTTATTCCGATGTGTGGCGACTATGTGACAGCGACAGTTCTTGGTGGCGCAAAGGGCAACATGATTGGCTCGATGATTGCATCGCAATTTAGTGGCGCACAAAACTGGCCACTCGGTTCGGCGATGGCGATCTTGATGATCGGAGCTGTGTTGTTGACCTTGATCGTTGGAGCGGCAATCTTTTGGATTTTGCCACGACTTGCTCGGCTGGCATCGCCACTGATGCAGCAAGTGCGCCGCAAGATTCACGAGCGTGCAGCAAGTCAGGTACGAAGTGAAAAGATACAGACTCGCGTTAAGCGTGAAATTTTGAGCAAGGTGCTGGCCATCTGGACTGTGCTCGTTTTGATATTTCTGTTTGTGCCGATCTTGCTGGTTATTTTGCATTCATTTAATGCAGGCAGTTCGTTCACAATTTGGTCGGGCAGTACAAGTCTCAAATGGTGGGGCGAGTTGTTCGATGGAGCCGAGTCATTTGCTGTTTTGATTCGATTCGCTGTTTTGATCGCAATCGGACTAGCAGCGAAGGCATTTTTCAAAAATAAGACGTACCTGTCAAGTTCTCTAAAGACTTGGATAGTTACCGGTGCGTTCGTTTTGGCGTTGATCATTAATGGCGTCATTACGAACTGGTATCGAACAATTTTTGATTTTGCGGGCATCGGCGACGCAATTCGGAACTCTTTTATCGCGGCATTTGGCGCGACGATTATCGCCGTGATAATCGGTGGCATGTCAGGTGTTGCGTTGGCGCGCCGACCTGGCGGCTGGACGAAAGCGTTCATGGCAACAGTGTTTTTGATTCTGGTCACCCCAGAAATCATGGATGCAATTGCGCTCGTGACTTGGTTTCCGCGAATTAAGGACGTGCCATTGGTTGGAGCGATCTTTTCTTCTGGTTGGGGCCCGTTCAACGGTGGCATCAACAAACTTTGGGTTGGTCAATCGCTTTATGCGAGTGCAGTCGTCACGTTAATTGTGCGGGCGCGACTTGCTGGTCTTGACGAATCGCTTGAAGAAGCAGCAGGCGATCTTGGTGCAACGCCAGCCCGAGCGTTTCGTCAGATCACTCTGCCGTTAATTGCGTCGGCGATGGTCGCTGGTGGTTTGTTGTCATTCGCTCTTTGCCTCGATAACGCGGTGATCTCGACATTGCTCAGCGAAGCCGGCTCGACAACATTTCCAGTTGCATTGTTAGGCGCGACGCGAAGCACAATTAAGCCTTTCTGGGGTGTTGGAGCAGTGCTGTTATTTATGGTCACGCTAGGTGCGTTGTGGTTTCTCGCAGTTCTCTTGCGTCGCGGCGGTGACTCAGCGAGCAAGATTGCGGCGACATTCACAGGCTCATGAGTTTTGGCGCCACTGTGTTGATGGCGCTGATTGTTGTCAACGATCTGATCTAATCTGTCTTTATGGCTAGGAAGTGTGAGCGACCATCATGTCGCGAACGGGGCGAAGTCGCATATGTAATTGACACAGCCAACTTGCTCGTCAATATTGATGCACCGATACCTAGAGATTCATCGCGGGTAAATATTTTGTGTCGCCGGCACGCTGACTCGCTGGTTGTGCCACGTGACTGGCAGATTATTGACAATCGAACCAAAAAGCAGCGGTTGTTTAGTGCCCCAGCGAGCCAGTCTGTGCGAACTACATCGCGATCGTCTTCTGTTAAAAAACAAAAGCGCGAAAAAGGTAAGGCTGGCGCGGTCATTCAAGATTTGTTTGAGTTTGCAACACGCGTGGTCGCTGCACCAGCCCGCGAGCCAGAGCCCGTGCGCGAGCCAGAACCCATTCGTGAAACTGCGTCGGCGCGCCCTGACGAAGTTTCAGAAGTTTCGGTCGGCGAAATTGAGGACGTGACCGAAATCGAGACTATTGATCCGCAAGAAACCCAAGCAATGCCGTGGACGCCGCAGTTTGATCGCACTGGCGATCTTGATGGCAGACTGCGAGCGCGTGGCCGACTGTTGTCGCGAGCCTTTGGCGCTTTTGACGCATCTGATGAGGGCCGTGACGACGATCTTGATCACGATCAGCAACACCCAGAGTATTAGTAGCAATTAAATGGATTTAGTTGCCTCTGTTGAGGTGCCAGTTTCTGTTGAAAAGCTTTTCGACTATGTCGCCGACTTGGCGAATTATTCGTCGTGGCTTGAGTTCGTGCACAAAGTTGAGTTGGTAGGCGAGAGCACTGAAACTGATACAACTTGGCTTGTTGAATTGCGAGCAAAACTTGGCGTACTTGCAAGATCTAAGCGACTGCGAATGACTCGAACTCTATGTGAGCATCCAAAAGTGGTTGTATTTGAGCGTCGCGAACAAGACTCGCGACGACATTCAGAATGGATTTTGCGCGCGACTGTCAGCCAGACTGCGACTGGGGCGAAACTCGAAACAAACTTGCACTACTCGGGCAATTTGTTTACTGGCGGCATGTTAGAACGTGCGCTCAGCGATCAGATAGCAACTGGTCGCGAAAAACTTATCCAACAATTGAGCGCGAAGTAATCGCTACAGGCTGACCAGCGGCAAGTTGGCCGCAGGCGGCGTCAATGTCGGTGCCACGGTTGCGTCGCACAGTTGCATTCACGCCGAGATCAATTAACTGATCTGCGAATTCGCGCACTTCATCTGGCGCACTGCCTTTAGTTAGGTAACCAGGCGTCGGATTAAGTGGAATCAAGTTGACATGTGCGCTCGGTTTCAAACTTTTGCAAAGTTTTGCAAGTTCGCGGGCGTCTCGCGGCGTGTCGTTGACATCCTTAATGAGAGCCCATTCAAAAGTGACACGACGGTTTTTCTTCTGCAGATATTTTCTGCATGCTTGCATCAAATCTTCGATCGGGTATCGCTTGTTGATCGGCACGAGTGAGTTGCGCAAGTCGTTGCGCGCAGCGTGAAGTGAAACCGCCAAGTTCACAGGCAATGGTCGATCAGCGAGAGTATTTATGCCTGGGATAATGCCGACAGTTGAAATAGTTAGGTGTCTTGCTGAAATGCCGATGGCTTCATGAATTCGTGTTACTGCTTGCCACACTGCTTCTTCGTTTGCCAATGGTTCGCCCATGCCCATGAAGACGACATTTGCGAGACGCTGATTTCGTGCGGCACTCGTTCGTGCGGCGTGCACGACTTGTTCAACGATTTCGCCTGCGGTTAGCTGACGATTGAAGCCGGCTTGACCCGTTGCACAAAAACCACAGGCCATGGCGCAACCTGCTTGAGTGCTGACGCAGACTGTGGCGCGATCTTGGTAGTGCATTAAAACAGACTCGATTTTGTAACCGCCGTTTTTTAGTTGCCAAAGAAACTTTGTCGTGCCTCCGCGATCGCTGTCGCGTGCAGTGACAAGTTCAAGACTGCTCGGGAGCGCCGCATCAAGTTTTGAGCGGAGGTCTTTTGAGATGGTTGTAATTTCAAGTGGTGCTTGAAATTCTGTATATAGACCTTGCCAAATTTGGTCGAGTCGGTATTTCGGGGCGTCGCCGAGAATGGATGCGATATCTTCGCGACTGGCGTCGTATCGCGACTTAACTAACTGTGTCTGTGCGCTCACTTTATTTGAGATGCTTTTGGGCAAGCGCCTCGTAGTCGACCATGCGAGCACGAAGAACATCAAGGCTTGCTGTCCAGAATGCTTCGTCACTGACGTCGATGTTGAACGCTCGGCCGAGTTCTTCGGCGGTGTCCATGCCGGCGCGCGAAAGCACCGTGTCGTAGCCACTTCGGAAGCGCTCTGGGTCGCGACTGTATTGGGCATAGAGACCAAGCCCGAACAACAAACCATATGTATATGGCCAGTTGTAGAAGTGGCTGCCGTAATAGTGCGGCTTGAGCACCCACATGTGCGGGTGTGCTGTTGATTGATCGATGCCATTGCCGTATGCCGA
>BJFV01000099.1 GCA_014190055.1 Actinomycetes bacterium | reverse complement strand
GTTCGGGGTCAACCTGACAAACGGCGTACTTAAAGGTGTCTTGGCGCGAGCAATCGTCGTCGCCGACGAAAAAGGCAAAGTGTTGCACACCGAGTTGGTTAGCGAGATCGCTAGCGAACCGAATTACGACGCTGCAGTCAATTCGCTGCGCTGACTAGTTCACCGCGCTGCGATCAATTCACCGTGCTGATTAGTTCAGCACTTAAAAATCAGCGCTCAGATTCCTAAAAATTTGTCGAGCCCGAGGGTGAAGCCCTTGTGCTCGGCAATTTTTTTGCATGCCAAAATGACACCAGGCATAAAACTTGCTCGGTCGATGGTGTCGTGACGAATTGTTAATGTCTGACCTTGAGTGCCGAGCACAACTTCTTGATTGGCTACGACGCCGCGCATTCGAACTGCGTGAATCGGAATATCGCCCGGGCCTTTGGCGCCTCGTGCCCCAGCAATCGCCTCATGCTTGGTTGGATCTTGAGCCCACGAGTTGCTTGCACTCGCCATGCGCTTGGCCGTTGAGATCGCTGTGCCCGAAGGTGAATCGGCTTTGCCGTCGTGATGAATCTCGATTATTTCGGCAGTTTCAAAAAATGGTGCAGCTATCTCGGCAAAGCGCATCATCAAAACGGCGCCGATTGCAAAGTTCGGTGCAACAATGCAGTTACTTGACGAAAACATTTTTTTGAAATCTTCGATGTCTTGATCTGTGAACCCGGTGGTGCCCACAACAGCGTGAATATTGTGCATTGCCAACCAAGGCAGATTGATGCGCGAAGCGGCCGCAACCGTGAAGTCGACAGCGACGTCAACCTTGGCGTCGGCAAGAGCACGAAGTTCTGAAGAAACCGCAATGCCATGAACAACAGAACCGGCCGACGCGGTATCAACCGCGGCGACAAGTTCTAAGTTTTTATCGGCAACGACTGCAGAACAGACCGTCGCACCCATCCGACCGGCAGCGCCAATGACACCGACGCGAATCGTCATCTCAGCCGAGATCTCCAAGATCGTTACGCAAGTCGCGGTCAAATTCTTCTTCGAAACTTACGCTGACTGCATCTGACGGAGCATTGCGGCCATCTCGATCATTCGACCGCGGACGATCGTTTGAACGCGGACGATCGTTGCGACCACCGCGATCATTTCGTGGACCACGATCATTGCGGTCGCCACGACCACCTCGGTCATTCGAACGCGGTCGATCATTGCGGTCACCGCGATCATTCGAACGAGGACGTGGACCGCGATCTCCGCGATCGGTTTGTGCGCCCGCAGAACCGCCGCCCGAGCCTTTGATGACTTCGCCATCTGGGCCAATCAAACTGAGGCTCACCTTGCCACGATCGTCGATGTCGTCTACGCGAACTTGAACCTCGTCACCGATGTTAAGCACGTCTTCGACGCGCGCAACTCGTTGACCATTGCCAAGTTTCGAAATATGTACCAAGCCATCGCGACCAGGCAAAATATTTACGAATGCACCAAAGGCCGCAGTGTTAACAACGCGACCTGTGTAGACAGCACCGAGTTCTGCAGTTGGTGGATCAACAATCGCCAAGATGCGAGATTTTGCATCTTCAACTTTTGAGTTGTCTGGTGAACCAATTGTGATGATGCCAGTTGCGCCGTCGTCAGACACGTTGATTTCAGCACCAGTTTCTTGCTGAATCGTGTTGATAACTTTGCCCTTTGGTCCGATTACTTCGCCGACTTTGTCAAGCGGAATCGTGAAGGTGACAATCTTCGGCGCGCTCTCGTTGACAGTTGCACGCGGTGCACTGATCGCAGAGTTCATCACGTCGAGAATCTTTAGACGAGCATCTTTGGCTTGTTGCAAAGCTTTCGCCAAAACATCACTCGGAATGCCCTCGATTTTTGTGTCGAGTTGCAATGCCGTCACTGCGTCTGCAGTGCCGGCGACTTTGAAGTCCATGTCGCCGAATGCATCTTCGGCACCAAGAATGTCTGTCAATGCGGTGTACTTGCCTTGATCAAAGATGAGACCCATGGCGATACCTGCGACTGGCGCAACGATCGGCACACCTGCATCCATCAATGAAAGACTCGATGCACAAACTGAAGCCATCGATGTCGAACCGTTTGACGACAACACTTCGCTTACCAAGCGCAATGTGTAGGCAAACTCTTCTTGGCTTGGCACAACCGGAAACAACGCACGCTCAGCGAGAGCGCCGTGTCCGATTTCGCGACGCTTTGGCGTACCGACGCGACCAGTTTCACCGTTCGCCCATGGCGCCATGTTGTAGTCGTGCATGTAACGCTTCGAAGTCTCAGGTGTGATCGAGTCGATCATCTGATTCATCTTTGGCATCGCCATTGTCAACACGTTGAGAACTTGAGTCTCACCGCGCTGAAACAAACCCGTGCCGTGTGCAGTCGGTATCAAACCAACTTCGGCTGAAATCGGACGCAGATCGGCAGGACCACGGCCATCGATGCGGATGCCCTCGTCGATAACTCGCTTGCGAACAAGCTTCTTGGTCAACGAGCGAACGGCTTCTTTGATCTGCTTTTCTTGACCCGCAAACTTGCCAGGCGCATCTGCTGTGCCCGCGAGCTCTGCGACAGTTTGTGCTGTTGCATCGTCAATTGCTGCATTGCGATCACTCTTGAGAGCGATGCGAATTGCAGGCTGAAGTTTTGTCGTTGCTGCAGCCTCAACAGCGGCGAACAATTCTTCGCTGTAGTCGAGCACGGGTGTGTACTTGAGCGGCTCAATTGGTCCACGAGTTGCGATAACGCTGGCAACAAGTTGACGCTGAAGTTTGATCGACTCTTTGATGAACTGCTTTGAGGCTTCAAGGCCGCTTGCAATCACTTCTTCTGTAACTTTTGGTGCGCCGTCGGCGTAGAAAGTGAAACTCTTTTCTGTGCCACCTGCTTCAACCATCATCACGGCAACATCTCCATTGTCGAGTTCTCGACCTGCGACCACCAATTCGAAAGTCGATTGCTCGCCTTCTTCGAATGTCGGATGCGCAATCCATGAACCGTCTTGACTGAAAGCCAAACGCACGGCACCGACTGGTCCTTCAAACGGAATACCCGAGATCATGAACGACGCAGATGCTGCGTTGATTGCCAAGACATCGTGCGGGTTGGTTTGGTCTGCACCAATAACGGTGATTACAACTTGAGTCTCATTGCGGTAGCCATCTGGGAAAGCCGGGCGCAATGGACGATCGGTCAAACGACAAGTGAGAATCGCTTGTTGACTTGGTCGACCTTCACGACGGAAGAACGAACCCGGGATTTTTCCGGCTGCATATGCACGCTCTTCAACATCAACCGTCAACGGAAAGAAGTCGATGCCGTCACGCACGCTCTTTGCTGCGTTTGCTGTTGCAAGAACTGTTGTCTTGCCGATTTTTGCTACAACTGCACCTTGCGACTGCAAAGCGAATTTGCCCGTCTCAAATGACAGGGTTTTGTCGGTGCCTGAAATTGCACCGCTTACTGAAATGGCCTCGGCCATGGTTATTCCTTTCGTGTCTGCGCCGTTTATTTACGGAGCCACAGACTTTTGTGAACACAAGGTCGGTTCCCAGTTGGAAACCTCGCAAACTTTTTAATCGCCCGCGAGATATTCAACTGACAACCAACTTCATTATGTTCGTTGGTTATTTTTCTATTTATTAATTCGAGATTAGAAACTGATTAACGACGCAAATCAAGCGACTCGAGAAGTTTTCGATACTTTTCGATGTCGTTCTTGCGAACGTAGTCAAGCATTCGGCGACGACGACCAACCATCATCAAAAGGCCACGACGTGAGTGGTGGTCTTTAACATGGCTCTTCAAGTGCTCGGTGAGACTGTTGATTCGTTCAGTGAGAAGTGCAATTTGCACTTCTGGTGAACCGGAGTCTTTTGCGTGCTGTCCGTGTTTGCTGATGACGTCTTTTTTTGGACTAATCGCCATTTCTTTTCTGCCTTTCGAATTCTCTCAAATTGGCACTGCACTCGCAGCCCTTGAGAGATCTGGTCGCCTCAACCTTTTGGTTGTTGGCATCGCACCCGAGGTATTAGCCCAAGTAGACCCCTTCAATCTACGGCGCTGCCCCACTGAAACCACCCGCCGTGCAGGCGTCTATATAAGTAGTCTCAAATGGCGTGTTCACTGGCATCGTTGAAGAACTTGGCAAAGTCGCTGAACTGAATGGTTCGCGTCTGCGCATCTCGGCGCAAACCGTGCTCGAGGGATCAAAAATTGGTTCATCGATTGCCGTTAACGGTTGCTGCCTGACCGTTGTCGATCTCGACTCAAATTCGTGGATGACAGACGTCAGCGACGAAACATTCTCGCGCACAAATCTCGGCTCACTAAAAATTGGTGATGTCGTCAATCTTGAGCGTCCGATGGCGCTCGGCGATCGACTCGGCGGTCATTTGGTTTTGGGTCATGTAGATAGTGTCGGCGAGATTGTCGCCCCCGCGCCAAACCTTGTCGTACGCATCTCGCGTGACTTGATGCACTTGATAGTTGAAAAAGGTTCAGTCACAGTTGACGGCATAAGTCTGACTGCGTTCAATTTGACAGATGACACTTTTACTGTTGCTGTTATTCCGCACACTCAGCAAGTCACGACGCTCGGCGTGCGCAAGGTCGGCGACAAAGTAAATATCGAAATGGACATGTTGGCAAAACACATCGAACGGATGAACCCGCCATCTGCAAAAGCAACTCGCACTAAAAAATGGTGGCGACGATGAGCGAAGCAACAAACTCAAAAAGTTTGAACGAGTTGCGCAAGAGCATCGACGACATTGACGCGGCGATCGTCAACTTGCTCGCTGAACGCATGGCGGTTTGCAAACAAGTTGCCGCGGTCAAAGCCGAGACTGCTACAGCGGTGATGCAACCCCAGCGAGTGCG
>BJFV01000098.1 GCA_014190055.1 Actinomycetes bacterium | reverse complement strand
TCGCCGAACTTGACTTTATGGTCAGCGTCGACATGTATTTGAATGAGACTTCGAAATTTGCAGATGTAATTTTGCCACCGCCGTCACAATTGCAGCGCAGTCACTATGACTTGGCACTTTTAACTTTCGCGGTGCGTAATGTTGCAAATTACAGCGAACAAGTTTTGCCACTTGGGCCAAACGATGTCGACGAGTGGCAAATTTTGGCCAAACTTTCGGCAATCGTCTCAGGCCTTGGTGCAGATACTGATGTCAGCGTGATTGATGATCTTGCAATCAGAGGAGTTGTGCAAAGCGCGGTTCAAGATTCGTCATCAAATGTCTACGGCAGAGATGTGCAGCAACTTGTTGACGAACTTTCGCAATCTGGACGACGCGGGCCAGATCGGATACTTGATTTTCTTTTGCGTTCTGGTCCGTTCGGTGATGGCTTTGGTGCCGCGCCTGATGGCTTGACGCTCGACAAATTGATTGCAGCACCGCACGGCATTGACTTTGGTGCACTCGAGCCACGATTGCCCGAAGTTTTGCGAACACCTTCAGGCAAAGTCGAACTTGCACCACCGCAATTGATCGAAGATCTGTCGCGGCTTTCTAACTTGCTTGCAGTGCAAGTTGATGATTCGCAACTCACACTCGTTGGGCGACGACACTTGCGCTCGAATAACTCGTGGATGCACAATATTGAAGTTCTTGTCAAGGGCAAAGATCGCTGCACATTGCAGATTCACCCGAGTGATGCGTCGCGACTTGGCATTGTTGGTGAATCAAAAGTTCGTGTAACTAGTCGAGTGGGCAGCGTTGATGCGCCACTGGAAATTACAGATTCAGTTCGAGTCGGTGTGGTTAGTTTGCCTCACGGTTGGGGGCACTCAATGCCCGGTACCAACACTCGTGTCGCCGCCTCGCGTGCTGGCGTGAACTCGAACATCTTGACCGACGAAAAAGAGATTGATCCACTCTCTGGAAACAGCGTTTTAAACGGAATACCTGTTTCGGTTACACGAATTTCATAAACAAGCGATTGCGCACAGGCAATCCACAGAAGAATCCCGTAATTCACATGGCTGTCCACTTCCAATCCACAGGGTGCTATCCGTATGCTTCGGGTTGGTATTTCGAGTGCTTATGAAAGGGCAGAAAATAAGGCTTCTAAATGATTGACAAAGCCAAATAACAGTGCTGTAATCTGAACCTACCAGTTGTAGGCATAACTGCAATGGGGGGCAGTTAGGCACAACATCTTGTGGTCTCATTTGAGGCCTAGATAGTGCGACAACCGCACCTCAAAGCACGGCGTCAACAACGAAAATTTTAACTAACTAGTCAGCAGTAGCCACAAGCAATTGTTGACTCATAACGAATAGAAAGAAAAGGTAAAAGAATATGTCACTCGCACCAGAGCGTTTGTCAATCGGAATCCGTCGTCACTTCACAGCGCCTGGCGTTCATCCATACGACCAAGTGGTCTGGGAGCGTCGTGATGCGCAGATTAAAAACTGGAAAGACGGAAGCGTTGCATTCGAACAACTCGGTGTTGAGTTTCCGGTGTCGTGGTCGCTGAATGCGACGAACATCGTTGCACAAAAATATTTCCGCGGCACACCTGGCACACCAGAACGCGAAAATTCGATGCGACAAGTCGTCGACCGTGTCGCTGACACGATCACAAAATGGGGCACCGAATGCGGCTACTTCATCGACCAAGACGAGGCCGAGTCGTTCTGCAACGAACTTAAATTTATTTTGATCACGCAACGCGCCGCGTTCAACTCGCCAGTGTGGTTCAACATCGGCGTCAACGGTGTGCCGCAACAAGCCAGTGCATGTTTCATCTTGGCTGTTGACGACACGATGGATGCGATCTTGAATTGGTACAAAGAAGAAGGCACCATCTTCAAAGGTGGTTCGGGTGCGGGCATTAACTTGTCGAACATTCGTAGCAGCGCCGAGCATCTCAAGGGCGGCGGCACCGCTTCTGGTCCTGTCAGTTTCATGCGAGGCGCTGACGCATCAGCGGGAACAATCAAGTCGGGCGGAAAAACTCGCCGTGCTGCAAAGATGGTCATCCTCAACGCGAGCCACCCAGACATTGAAGAATTCATCTGGTGCAAATCGCGCGAAGAGAAAAAAGCGCGTGCATTGCGCGACGCAGGCTTCGATATGGACCTCGACGGCGCAGATTCATTCTCGGTGCAATATCAGAACGCCAACAACTCGGTGCGTGTAACTGACGAGTTCATGCAGGCCGTAAAAGACGATGCCGACTGGAATTTGACCGCAGTCAAAGACGGCCGCGTTGTGCGC
Organism: Actinomycetes bacterium; assembly: GCA_014190055.1. GTDB lineage: Bacteria > Actinomycetota > Acidimicrobiia > Acidimicrobiales > Ilumatobacteraceae > BACL27. The sequence continues at coordinate 2,673 of BJFV01000098.1, read as the reverse complement.
ACGATTCGCGCCCGCGACCTGTGGCGTCAAATCGCCACCGCTTCATGGGAGTGTGCAGACCCAGGCTTGCAATTTGATACAACGATCAACAAGTGGCACACGGCTCATGCGGCCGGTCGCATCAACGGGTCGAACCCATGCAGCGAATACATGCACATCGACAACTCGGCGTGCAACCTGGCATCGATCAACTTGTTGAAGTACTTGAACGACGACGACACATTCGATGTCGAGTCATATATGCACACGATTGAAGTGATGTTCACCGCGCAAGAAATTCTTGTTGGTAACGCCGATTATCCAACAGAAAAAATTGCCGAGAACAGCCGCTTGTTCCGTCAACTTGGTCTTGGCTATGCGAACTTGGGTGCTTTGTTGATGGCACTCGGCATGCCTTACGACTCAACTGGTGGTCGTGCATGGGCTGCAGCATTGACTTCGTTGATGACTGGCCATGCGTATGCCACAAGTGCTCGTACCGCAAGTCGCATGGGGCCGTTCGCTGGTTTCTCAGCTAACGAGCGATACATGCTCAACGTGTTGCGCATGCATCGCGATGCCAACCTCGAAATCGACAACATTGATGTTGTTCAACCGAGTTTGGTTGATGCTGCCGCAGCAGCATGGGACGCAGCAGTGCGAGACGGCGAAGAATACGGTGTTCGCAACAGTCAAGCATCAGTGTTGGCGCCAACCGGCACCATCGGTCTGATGATGGATTGTGACACGACAGGTATTGAGCCAGACCTCGGTTTGGTCAAGTTCAAAAAACTTGTTGGTGGTGGCAATATGACGATTGTTAACCAAACAGTGCCACGTGCGTTGAATCAACTTGGTTACGAAGCGCCGATCATTGATCGCATCGTTGCGTACATTGATGAGAACAAAACCATCGTTGGCTCGCCAGATCTCAAGGCTGAGCATCTGCCAGTTTTTGCTTGCTCGATGGGTGACAACACCATTCACTATGAAGGCCACGTGCGCATGATGGGTGCAACACAGCCGTTCTTGTCCGGTGCGATCTCAAAGACAGTAAACATGCCAGAAGAAGCAACTATCGAAGACATCGAAGAGTTGCACATGTTGTCATGGGAGTTGGGCGTCAAAGCTGTTGCCGTATATCGCGACAATTGCAAAGTCGGTCAGCCACTGTCAACAATGAAGAAAGACGGCGAGCAAGGTTCGTCGACAGGTGGCGATGCATCAGGTGCAGCGACACAAATCATCGAGCGCATCGTCGAGCGGGTTGTTCACCAACCTGTTCGCGAGAAACTTCCGCGCTCACGTCGTGGTCGCACATTCGAATTCAGAGTGGCTGATTGCAAAGGCTTTGCAACTATCGGTGAATACTCCGATGGTCGCCCTGGCGAAGTGTTCTTGACTGTTTCGAAGCAAGGCTCAACTCTTGCTGGCATCATGGACGCGTTTGCCAAGAGCATCTCGTATGGTTTGCAATACGGCGTACCAATGCGTGCATTCATTGAAGCTTTCGTCAACACGAGGTTCGAACCAGCAGGCATGACCGATGACCCAGATATTCGCATGGCATCGTCCATCGTTGACTATCTGTTCCGTCGCTTGGCTGTTGAATATCTAACCGCTGACGAGCGTGCAGAGTTGGGCATCTACACCCGCGAAGAGCGCTTGCAACCAACGTTGCCTGGTGTTGAAGAGTCGATCACTCAGACAACTCAGGGCACCGATGTTTTCGCAGACCCAAAGACGATTCCGTCGGCGAGCGAACTCGTGGCACAGATTGACGCCGGCACATATTCGGCGCCACCAAGTCACGGTGCGACAAAAGCAGCAGGCACGGGCATGATCTGCTCGTCGTGTGGTTCTGCAAACATGCAACGCGCAGGCGCTTGTTATGTCTGTGGTGACTGCGGTTCTTCAAGCGGTTGCTCATAAACATTCGAGCAGTTGCTCGTAAATAACTTGGCGTTAGAACTCGTCATAACGACGAGTTATCGCGTTCTGGCTAGATTTAGCGCGTGAGCACGATTCGTCCGAGTGTTGAGGTTGCTTGGTTCGCTGCGCTGTGCGACGACGACTACGAATTTTTAGGAGTTGCCGACGAAGATCTGCAATCCTCCTGGCTGCATTGCAGCGACATAGTGCGCCGGGCTGAGCTAAACGGCTTCGACAATGTGTTGTTGCCATCTGGCTACAGCCTCGGTATCGACGCGACTGCATTCTCGGCGGCGATAGCAACTCTTACCAATGAGATTAAGTTGTTGCTCGCCGTGCGCCTTGGCGAATTGGTCGTGCCGCAATTGGCTCGACAAATTGCAACACTGCAACAGATTGCAAATTCGCGGTTGGTGATTAATGCAATTTCTTCTGAAATGCCAGGCGAGCAACTTTCAAGCGAATCTCGTTACCGCCGCACCACAGAATATTTGTTTGCGCTCGGTGAACTGCTCGAAGGACGCGCCGTAAATTTAGAGGGCGAATTCTTGCAGTTGAAGATTGATCCACCGCGAATTGCGAGCCATGGCATGGGTTGCCCGCCAATTTATTTTGGCGGACTATCAGAAGCGGCGCGCGATTGTGCCGCAGCCAGCGCCGATGTTTATTTGATGTGGCCAGATACGACTGCAAAAATCGCGTCTGTTGTTCTGGATCTAACGCAGCGCGCTCAGCGACACGGTCGACCGATGAGTTTTGGTT
>BJFV01000097.1 GCA_014190055.1 Actinomycetes bacterium | reverse complement strand
TGTGAAACCGGCCAGCAATTCTTAGAGCGCGGTTTCGAAGACGACTGAAAAGTTAGTTAGCCGCGACCCATGTTTGGGCGCTTGCCATGATTGGCTTTCGAACGACGCATACGAGCTTTTTTCTTTTTTGTTTTCTTAGACATACGCCAATCCTAGTTGGTCGCCTTGCGCCATCGGGCTCGCCCACCTGCATATGGCGAACCTTCGGCGTTTGTTTTTGAACAAACATAAACCGTTCCTTTATATGTGCCCAAACCATCTACGGGGGCGCAATACGAACCCGGATAAATATCTTTTACGCCACTCGGTGAAGTCGTGTTGACCGTCGAGTTCGCAACTGCCGTCGTGTTAGTCGTTGCCGCCGTGCCAGAGTTGTTCGAAGAAGTTGTCGGCGAAAGAGACGGCGCCACAGTTGTGCGTGGCGTTGTAGTTGCCGTAGTCGCAGCCGTCCCAGAAGTTGCGGGCACTCCAGCCAAAGACGGCACTGCGCCCCAGCCGGCAATCGTCAACGTCGAACAGTCGCTTGCCAACAAGTTCTTGATTCGTCCGAACTCGCTTTGATCCATCGACAGACCCCATCGAGCCTTCACTGAAATCCAATCGCCCAAATATGTGCACCAATAACTTTTCAACGGCGGCATCCAATTTGAAGGATCTTTATCGCTCTTTGATGCGTTCACGCGATCAGTCACGGCAATCAATGTGCGACGATCGGTCAAATCATTGGCAAAAGCCTGGCGCTGCGACATGCTCCAAGCCCACGCACCTGAATCCCACGCTTCTTTGAGTGCGACAACGTGATCAATATCTACGTCGCTTCTGTCACTCAGAGTTTTGCCGTCATACTTTGAATACCAGTCACCAGCAACTACATAGCAGCGATATGGGTCGACTTGAGGCTTCGAGATGCTGTCGCGCTTCAACACTTCTTCACGGGTATCGCATCCGTTGCCGTCGAGATCAGACCAATGAACAAACAAACTGCGTCGATAACCACTCTTATATTCATTTTCGACTTTTATCGACGCGAGCACAGACTTCGCGTCGTTGGCAACAAACTTCTGCGGCTTAGCGGCCATAGTCGTTTCACCATTTACATAAGCAACACTTGAGATCGCAATAACAAGCGCAGCACCGTTTGCTGCGATTCGCCACTTCATATTTTCAGCGTATCGCTACACCACTTACGAAATATTTGTTGCCGTCATCTCATCGCTGACATCGATAAAAATGCACTCGCCCGGACAAACCTCGGCAGCACGCAAAACACTTTGACGGTCACGCGGCGCCACACGAGCAAGACTTCCCGCACCGCCTGGGTCATTTAGTGGTACACCCAATTCAGCAACATATGCGATGCCATCTTCAAGCAACTTAAACGCATCGGCACAATGATCTTCGCACAACCCATCACCGGTGCAAAGGTCTTGGTCAATCCAAACGCGCATGTCGCTCAGGCTACTTAGTCAAATAAGCCGCAATCAGCACGGCGATCAAAATCACATTACGAGCGACATCAAGCCAACTCATCGGTCGCTGCGAAGTGGCGCCGAAACACGAGCAAGGCAACCTCTCAGGGTCGCGCAAACGCACGAGCAATAAAATCGTGAACGCAACCAACAGAATCAGACTTGCTGCGACTGCTTGGTCAAACCACCAACCGCCGACAAGTAGCACCGCCAATGCAATCTCGGCCAACGGCACGAGCACAACAAATGGGTCTGGTGCACCAAGAGCGCGAGCTTGAAATGTCCAATTCTCAAATGTCGCAAATTTTGCGACACCCGCATAAACGAACACCGCAGCAACAATTAACGCGAAAACAAAACTCACGACAAAGGCGATGTCGTGACAACGGCTCCCTTTGAAAACACCATTGGGTTTCCCGCACCAGCAACTGCTTGAAGGCTTTCTACCCGCCCGACAACAAACAAATGATCACCAATTTGCGAACTCGACTCGACTTTGCAATCGATATATGCAACGCAACCATCGATCATCGGCGACTTCAACGGCGAGTGCGACCATTTCACGCCTTCGTATCGATCGTCACTCTCTTTTGCGAACCGCCAACACAATTCACCTTGAGTTGCCGCCAACACATTCACACAAAACGCACCAGACTCGGCGATGGCTGGCCACGACTTCGAATTCAACCCCGGAAAAAATCCGACAAGTGGTGGATCAAGTGAGATCGAACTAAACGAACCGATCGTTAAACCCTGAGGTCTCCCTGAATTGTCTAAACCAGAGATAATCACGACACCAGTCGGAAAGTGTCCGAGAACTGTTCGAAACTCTTTGCTGTCAAACTGCAAATTCATTACTTTTAGACTACGCCACCAACCTCAACGGTCATTCCATCTGCTGCAGCGAACACTTCAAAGCCACGATTTTTTGCCACACCTGCAAGGCGTTGGGCAATAACGTCGAGTGCGTCGTCGGTACGCGACGGGTCGTGATGAAACAAAGCCAATCGTTTCGACGATGTCGTCTCGGCAACCCACATTGCAAATTCAAGGGTCGAGTGACCCCAATCTGACTTGAGTTCAAATTCTGCCGGCGTGTACTGCGAGTCGTGAATCAACAAATCAGTGCCCTGACAAAGTTGGCGGGCGCCAGTCGTGATTGCAAAACCAGTTGTCGGCTGTTGATGATCCGAAAGATAAGTCACTGTTGAGTCACCAGCCGTTACACGAAAGCCAAGAGTTGGCCCTGTGTGCGGCACAAAACGGCTCATCACTTTTGTGTCGCCAATCATGAAATCGTCATCGCCAACTTCATGAAAATTAATCGTTGCTTTGAATTCGTTCAAACTGATCGGAAATATCGGCGGACAAATCTTTTTCAAAAAGATCTCGCGCAAACTTCGACCGTCTTCTTGTTTTGGTGCGTAAACATTCAGCACGGTCTCTTCACAAAGTAACGGTTTAAAAAATGGCAAACCTTGAATATGGTCCCAATGCAAGTGTGTAAGCAGGCATGCACCGACAAATGGTTTCGGCTTTGCTTCATCTTGCGAACTACTCATGTAGCGCAAGCCAGTGCCAAGATCAAAAATTATTGGTGACTCACTTGCCGAACTAACCGAAACGCAAGATGTGTTTCCGCCGTAGCGATGAGTTTGTGGGTCGTGACACGCCGTTGAACCACGGACGCCATGAAACGTCACTGTTAAACCAGATTCCCCCACAGTTGAAACGGTATTGGTATAGCAATTCAGATGTAAAGACCCAATGGGGTGACCTTCGTCGCAGGCAACTAAATTTGAATTCATGGCTGACACGAAGTTGAAGATCGAATGTGTCTCGGCAAACGGCACCGACTTCTCTTATCTCGAGTGTGGCACAGGCAAACTGGCTCTACTCCTGCACGGTTTTCCTGACACGGCTCAAACCTGGCGGCACCTAATGCCCGTACTTGCAGACATGGGCTATCGAGTCGTCGCGCCGTTTATGCGCGGATATGCACCAAGTGCCGTGCCTTCAGATGGTTGTTATCAAACTGCGATGTTGGCTCGCGATGCCAATGCCTTGCACGAGAAACTCGGTGGTGACAGTGAAGCAATAATCATCGGCCACGACTGGGGTGCGCCAAGTTGTTACGGTGCTGCGATAGATGCGCCATCGCGTTGGCGCAAAGTTGTTGGCATGGCAGTGCCTCCAACCGCTGCTCTCGGCATGGCGTTCGTTCAGAATCTTGAACAAATCAAAAAGAGTTGGTACATGTTTTTCTTCCAACACGGCCTTGCTGATCTAGTTGTCGGTGCAAACAATCATGGGTTCATAGAAATGTTGTGGCGCGACTGGTCGCCAGGCTACGACGCAAGTTTCGATCTCGAATCAATTCGCAAGTCGTTGGCCGACCCAAAGAATCTTCAGGCAGCACTTGGTTACTACCGCGCAACTCTTGGTGACGGCTATCGCGATCCAAAACTTGGTGAGTTACAAAATCAGATGGCTTCTGGTGTGCCATCTCAGCCGTTGCTCTATATTCACGGTGCCAATGACGGCTGCATCGGCGTCGACGTTGTTGAGTCAGCAAAAAAAATCGCACCCGCAAACGTGAAGTTCGAAGTCGTTGAGGCCGCTGGGCACTTCTTGCAACTCGAACAACCCAAAGTCGTTAACAAACTCATCTGCGATTTCTTGGCGAATTAGTTGATGACCGAATCGCAAAATCCACTTCGCGACGGGTGGACTTTAATTGTCAAGCGCGAATGTGCAACTTGCGTGATGATCGTGCCTGTCATTGCACGACTCGCACGCGAACTGCCGTCGCTTACGGTGTACACACAAGATGATCCGAAATTTCCTGAAGGTGTTGATGCTGTTAACGATTTAGATTTGGCCGCCAGCTGGCACGCCGACATCGAAACTGTGCCGACACTAATTTTTCGTCAAAACGGTGTTGAAACTGCACGCACTGCCGGTTGGGTGCGAAAAGAATGGCGCGAGTTAACCGACATCGCCGACCTCGGCAGCGAACTTCCAGAGTTTCGACCAGGTTGTGGTTCAATGAGCGTCGACCCCGACGTCGTTGACAAACTTCGCGTGCGATTCGGTGGCGAAGTATTGCACGCCAGACGGATTGACATCGCCGCCGCAGAAGACGAATTCGAAGCACTTTTTGCTCGCGGTTTCACTGATGGCTTACCAGTTGTGCCACCGACTCCCGAGCGTGTGATGCGCATGCTTGCTGGCACCACGCGAGCACCACAAGAAGTTGTCGCGGTTGCTCCCCCAGATTTGGTTGAACTAACTGTCGAAAAGATTGCGATCAATGCAGTGATGGCAGGTTGCCTTCCCGAATATTTGCCTTGGGTGATCGCTGCGATCGAAGCAGTTTGCACTGACGAATTCAATATGCATGGCGTTCTTGCGACCACGATGCCAGTTGGCCCTGTGATTGTTTGTAATGGTCCTGGCACGCGTGCCATCGGCATGAACTCGGGTGTCAATGTTTTGGGTCAAGGTAATCGCGCCAACTTAACGATCGGTCG
>BJFV01000096.1 GCA_014190055.1 Actinomycetes bacterium | reverse complement strand
GTTTCGAAGAGTTCACAGCGGTGAATATTCGTGAAAAACTGCGTGTGATTCTGCAGATGGCGCTCGTTCTTACCTACTCAATGGGCGTACCTGTTGTAAAAGTTGGTCGCATCGCCGGACAGTTTGCAAAACCTCGCTCGAGCGACACTGAAAAAATTGGTGGCGTCGAACTGCCGTCGTTCCGCGGCCACATGGTCAACGACCCAGCACCGCACGGCGAGTCACGCGTGCCAGACCCGCAACGACTTGTTCAGGCCTACCACCAATCGGCAAGCACGCTTAACTTGCTGCGCGCGTTCACCAAGGGAGGCTTTGCCGACCTGAATCGCGTGCACGCCTGGAACCAAGAATTTGTGACGACGAGCGCCGAAGGTCAGCGTTATGAGCAAGTTGCGGGCGAAGTTGAACGAGCGCTCGCATTTATGCGTGCATGCGGTGTCGACACCGAAAGCCACAGCGCACTGCATGAAGTTGATTTCTATACAAGCCACGAGGCTTTGTTACTTGGATACGAAGAGTCGCTCACACGTCAAGACTCGCTCACGGGCAACTGGTATGACTGCTCGGCACATATGTTGTGGATTGGTGAACGAACTCGCCAACTTGATGGCGCACACATCGAGTTTTTGCGTGGCGTTGGCAACCCTGTTGGCTGCAAGATCGGACCCAATACAACTACTGACTTTGTGCTGTCGTTGTGTGAGGCTTTGAACCCATCGCGCATACCTGGTCGTCTGACTCTGATCACGCGAATGGGCGCCGACAAAATCGAATCTGGATTGCGACCACTGTTGCGCGCAGTTCGCGATGCTGGTCACCCTGTTGTCTGGGCGTGCGACCCAATGCACGCAAATACGTTTTCTGCAACAAACGGTCGCAAGACTCGCCACTTTGATGACATCATTCGTGAAATCACTGGTTTCGTCTTGGCACATCGCGCCGAAAACACTTGGCCGGGTGGCATTCATATCGAGTTGACCGGCGAAAACGTCACCGAGTGTTTGGGTGGTGCTGAGACGGTAAATCAAGAAGATCTTGATACTCGCTACGAGACCGTTTGCGACCCACGACTAAATGCTCGCCAGTCACTCGACTTGGCATTTCGCGTTGCCGAATTAGTTCGCGCAGCAAAATAGCCCCATGCGGGCGTTTGATCTCGTTCGCGAATGGCCCGCGAGCAACACCTCAATTTGCATTATTGATCGCCGCGGCGATGCACATACTTTCGGTGATACAACTCGATCTTCGCGAATTGCCTCGATTTCAAAATTGATAACTGCTTGGGCGACGTTGATCGCCGTTGAAGACGGATCAACAAGTCTCGATGCACAAGTCGGCCAACAAGATTGCACACTCGCCCACCTGTTGTCGCATGCTGGTGGCTACAGTTTCGACGGCGCAGTGCCCATAGTTACACCCGGTCGCAAACGGATTTATTCGAACACCGGCTACGAATTGATTGCTGACCATGTCGAACAAGTAAGCGAGATTAGCTTTACTGATTTTTTGCGTGAAGCAATTTTTGAGCCACTCGGAATGTCTAAGAGTTTCTTGAACGGTTCAGCGGCACATGACGTTGTCTCGTGTGTTGACGACTTGGTTGAGTTTGCTCTTGAGCTGCGCAACCCTCAACTGATTTCAACTAGTACGGCAGGTGTTGCGACAACAACACAATTTGCCGAACTCGAAGGTGTCGTGCCTGGCGTTGGCAGATTTGATCCGTGTAATTGGGGTTTCGGACCAGAAGTGCACGGCACAAAACACCCACACTGGATGGGATCGCGAAATAGTGCATCTACATTCGGTCACTTTGGTGGCACTGGTTCTTTTTTGTGGCATGACCCGACCAGCAACATCTCGTGCGTTGGTTTGTGCGAAGTAGAATTTGACGCTTGGGCAATGCATCATTGGCCGATATTTTTTGACTCTGTGATCAACGAACTTTCTAGATAATTTTTTATGACTACAAAAGAAAATCAGCGTGCTGACTTGCTCTTGTTGCTGTTCAGTGTTTTTGCGACAGCGTCGGCTAACAGTGTGGTTTTCGCCTCAATGTCAGAGCTGCAAGAACAATATAAATATGCCGATTCGGCATTAGGGCTGATCGCAGGCACTGGCTTTGCGATGGGGCTACTTGTTCAATTATTTGTTGCCCCGTTGGCTGATCGCGGACATGGCAAGAAACTCATTCAGTTCGGTCTCGGATTGGCAGCACTTGGCTCGATAATTTTTGCGCTCGGCGACTCGCTACTTGTTTTCATCATTGGGCGTGGCATAGTTGGCGCATCAATTGGTTTGACGTTTCCGGCAGTACGTGCTTTGGCGGCTCATCTAGACACGTCTCGCAGCGCCGAAAGACTTGGTGCAGTTGCCGGCATGGAAATTGGCGGTTTTGTTTCTGGCCCACTTATCGGCTCGCTAATTATCGGCCCATTTGGACTTGACACAACGTTTTTGTTGTTTGGTGCGCTTGCAGTAATTGCGCTTTTCATTATTAGCCCACGCAAGTTTCCAGAGCTAGCTTCGACTTCAGAGTCGCAACGCCTCAGTTTTGACTTGATGCGAATTAGAAGTGTGCGCGTTGCTTTGATTTTGACTCTCGCGGTCACGTTTCCGACTGGCATGTTCGACGCACTCTGGGATCGGTTTCTCGATGACCTTGGTGGCAACAATGCAATGACTGGTTTGACGTTTGCTGTTTATGGTTTACCGTTCATCTTATTTTCAGCACGTGCCGGTAAATTGATCGACAAGCGTTCGCCAATCGCTGTAGTGCTGTGGCTGATCATTCCAATCAGTTTGTTGACAATTTCATACGGCGTCGTCAAACAGCCATGGGTAATTCTTGGCATCGGTCTTTTCGAGGGCATTTTGCAGGCAACGATGATGCCAGCAGCGCTTTCAGCAATTGCAAAAGCGGCACCGCTTGGTCGGGCTTCAGCCGCGCAAGGTCTGTCAGGTGCTGTCAACGTGTTCGGACAAATGGTGGCTGCATTTATTGCGCCGACTATTTATGGCGCCTATGGCGCGTTCGTCACGTTTTTTGCAGTTGCGGTCGGTATTGCGTCAATCGCCGGACTTGCCGGCATCATGCACTTAAGAAATTTGAAAAGCTTGCGCTAGCGCGCGAAATTTTCTTACTTCAAGCGCTCGATAATCATCGCCATGCCTTGGCCACCGCCAACGCACATCGACTCGAGACCAAATCGCTTGTCAGTGTGTTGCAAACCGTTGATCAGCGTTGCCATGATGCGTGCACCAGTCATGCCGAAAGGATGACCGAGCGCGATTGCCCCACCGTGCACGTTCAATTTCTCCATCGGAATACCCAAATGTTTTGCCGACGGAATAACTTGCGCAGCAAACGCTTCGTTAATTTCGACCAAATCGATTTGATCGATTGTCATGCCAGCACGCTTGAGGGCTTGACGACATGCCTCGATTGGCCCAAGACCCATGATTTCTGGATTCAAACCCGAAACACCTGACGAAACGATTCGCGCCAACGGCTTGATGCCAAGTTGTTTTGCTTTCGTGTCGCTCATCACCATGACTGCAGCGGCGCCATCGTTCAGCGGACACGCATTGCCTGCTGTGATTTCGCCATCAGGGCGAAACACAGGCTTCAGACCTGCGAGCCCTTCAACGGTTGTGCCTGCGCGCGGACCATCGTCTTTGGCGACAACAGTGCCGTTTGGCAAAGTGAGTGGGGTGATTTCGCGTTCGAAGAAACCATTTTCTTGGTTCGCGACCGCGCGCTGTTGGCTTCGTGCGCCGAATTCATCCATTTCACGTCGCGTTACGCCTTCGAGTTCGCGAACATTTTCTGCAGTCTGACCCATCGCGATATACATGTCTGGCAAACCCGATGCTGGCGCCCAAACACCTTGACCGCCGGCTGCGCGCGCTTTTGTGCGCTCGCCCGATGGTTTGAAAATTGCGTTCGGTGCCATATCGCTTGCGCCTGATGCATAACGACTAACTGTTTCGACACCAGCGGCGATGAAGCAGTCGCCTTCACCAGATTTAATCGCGTGCGCTGCCATGCGAATTGTCTGCAAACTCGACGAGCAATAGCGGTTCACGGTGACACCAGGAACATTGTCGAGCCCGGCGAGCACGGCTACGACGCGAGCGATATTGAAACCGGCTTCACCTGCAGGTTGGCCACATCCCATCATCAAATCTTCGACATCGTCGGCTTTGAGTTGCGGCACCTTGGCCATCAACGCGCGCACGATTTGCGCCGACATATCGTCAGGACGCAATTCAGTGAGCGAACCTTTATTCGCGCGACCAATCGGGCTTCGGGCTGTTGCGACAATGACTGCTTCTGGCATGACTCGTGCTCCTTCAACTTTGCACTTTTAGCGTTGCAAAACCCTAGCCGTTAATGCAACAGACGGCGAAACCAAGGCGTCTGATTCAGAGAATTGAGCGCCCAAGTTCTAATCTTTGGTGATGCAGTTATTCGATGTGCCCCTAAAAGACATCGATCTGTCTGCACCAGAGTTTTGGCGCGGTCCTCGCGACTTTCGCGAGTCGGCTTTTGCCAAACTGCGCAACGAAGACCCTTTCCGTTTTTTCGAAGAGATGGAATTAGCGATTGCGCCAAAAGGCCCGGGCTACATCGCACTCACCCGCCACGACGACATCTGGCATGTCAGCCGCAACCCGCAACTATTTTGCAGCGGCAAAGGTTCGAATATCATCGATCTGTCGCAAGAACTCAACGAGTTTTTCGGCTCGATGATCAACATGGACGACCCAAAACATTTTCGTTTGCGCTCGATTGTTTCGAAAGGTTTTACTCCGCGTGAGATCACGCGCATCGAAGAATATGTGAAGGTCAAGGCCCGAACAATTATCGACTCTGTTTTGGATGAATTTGCCGACAAAGAGTTTGACTTTGTTGACGCGGTCGCCGCCAAGTTTCCGTTGCAAATTATCTGCGAAATGATGGGCATTCCAGCCGAAGACGAGCGACAAATTTTTGAGTGGACGAACACGATCTTGGGCGCCGGCGACCCTGACTTCGG
>BJFV01000095.1 GCA_014190055.1 Actinomycetes bacterium | reverse complement strand
CAGGTGGAGTGCCAGTCGTGATTGACACGACTCAAGAAACTGAATTTAAAGTAACTGTCGAACAACTAGAACGAGCCAAGACGCCAAAGACGAAAGTTTTGCTGTTTGTTTCACCCGACAACCCGAGCGGTGCTGTTTATTCGCGCGAAGAGACAATTGCGATTGGCAAGTGGGCTGCGGCAAATGACATTTGGGTCGTAACTGACGAAATTTATGAGCACCTAACGTACGGCAAACACGTTTTTACATCGATGCCGACGGTCGTGCCTGAGATTGCCGATCGGTGCGTAATCGTCAATGGTGTTGCAAAAACTTATGCGATGACGGGTTGGCGTGTCGGCTGGATGATCGGGCCACCAGATGTGATGAAAGCCGCGATTAATTTTCAAAGTCACACGACTTCAAATGTTTCAAATGTGGCGCAATACGCGGCGTTGGCTGCAGTATCGGGCGATTTGTCAGCGGTGGCGATGATGCGTGAGAGTTTTGCGCGTCGTGGCGCGTTGATGCATTCGATGCTAAATCAGATTGCGGGTGTTAATTGCATGGCACCGCAAGGTGCGTTTTATTGTTTTCCAGATTTTTCTGGTTTGTTGAATCGCAGTTTGAGTGGTGTCACTTCGTCAACGACACTTGAGTTGGCTGATGTGATTTTGGATCGTGCAAAAGTTGCGTTTGTGCCAGGTGAGGCGTTTGGGTTGGCACGCTATGCGCGGTTCTCATTTGCGCTCGGCGATGATGATTTGCGTGAAGGCATAAATCGCCTGGCGAGTTTCGTCAACGGCTAGATAGTTCTGGTAGGGTCTTGGCGTTGCAGCAATAGTTGCAATGTGTAAAACCCAGCGAAGTCCGGTGAAAGTCCGGCACTGTCCCGCAACGGTAATTCACTGAAGTCGCAATATTTTGCGAAGTCTTTGATTAGTCCGGTCGCCTCGGTCGAGCACCAACCTAAAAAGTCCCCGCGTGAGGGACAGGAGGAAATGAAAATGAAAGTATTATCTCGGGCCGGCTTTGCCGGTCTTTTTATTTGTGCGACAGCACTATTTGCCGCATGTTCGGATTCGAACAGCGCGAGTGAGACAACTGTTGTCGTTGAAACAACAGTTAGCGAAGTGGCTTACCCAGTAACCGCTGGTGGAATCACTCTCGAGGCACAACCGATGCGAATTGTTTCGCTGTCACCGACACACACCGAAATGCTTTACGCAATCGGTGCTGGCGAACAAGTAGTCGCAGTCGATGAGTATTCGAATTTTCCGGCAGAAGCAGTAGCGCTCGGCACGAAACTCTCGGGTTACGAGCCCAATGTTGAATCAATCGCCGGCTATGAGCCAGACCTGGTTGTGATTTCGTACGATCCGGGCAACCTCGTCGAGCAGTTGAACGCGCTTGATATTCCGGTTTATATCGGCAACGGAGCCTCAAGTCTTGAACAGGCTTATGAACAGATTGAGCAACTTGGGGCTTTGACTGGTCACCTAGATGTTGCAGTGCAATTGACGAGCCAGATGCAAGCAGACATCGATGCAGCAGTTGCGGCATCGTCTGCGTCGGCGACTGCAATGAGTGAGCCAATTACATATTTTTATGAACTTGACAACACTTATTACACGGTGACTTCAAATACTTTCGTCGGTCAGATTTTTAAATTATTCGGCCTTGAAAATATCGCGGATGGTGTAGAAGAAGGCAATGATTATCCGCAACTTTCGAGCGAAGTGATTGTGTCGAGTAACCCGACAATGATCTTTCTTGCCGATACAAAATGTTGCGCACAGACCCCAGAAACAGTTTCTGTTCGCGAAGGATGGCAAAAAATGGATGCCGTTGTGAACAAAAACATCGTGCAACTTGACGATGACATTGCTTCACGTTGGGGGCCACGCGTGGTTGAACTTGTTAAGAGCATCAGTGATGCTCTGGCGTTGGTCAAAGCGGGTAACTAAACCGAAATGTTACGCGCCACTGATATTTTTGCGCAGCGTGCAGGGACACGAGTCGCTTATTTATCTTTGGTGAGTTTCGCTCTGCTCACTATTGCGGTTCTGGTCGGAACAATGATTGGTCCGGCTGGGCCGCAATGGTGGCGAGTGCCGATTGAGTTAGCAAACCGTTTGCCGTTGATCACGGTTGACAGTGGTGTGTCGCCCGAAGAATGGAATATTGTTTGGCAGATTCGGATGCCACGAGTTGTGTTAGCGGTGCTTGTCGGCGCAATGCTTTCGGTTGCTGGCGCAAGTTATCAAGGAGTTTTTCGTAACCCGTTGGTTGACCCATATTTGTTGGGCGTCGCTGCTGGCGCTGGACTCGGCGCGACACTTGTCTTCACATTGCGCCGGTCGACGACCGAGAATTGGTTGATCGACCCGCTGCCGTTGGCTGCATTTGTCGGAGGGCTTGTTGCTGTGTTTGCAACATACATGATTGGTAACACGTTTAGTAAGGCGCGGTCGAGCGCAACTTTAGTTTTGGCGGGCATCGCAGTGACCTCGCTGACAACAGCAATTCAAACTTTTGTGTTGCAACGCAACAACGATGTTGTGCGTCAGGTTTACAGTTGGATTTTGGGTCGGTTGTCGAGTGCAACATGGGGAGATGTTCGCTTGATCTTGCCGTACGTTGTGTTTAGTTGCGGCGTCTTGTTGATGCATCGACGTCTGTTAGATGTGTTGCGAGTTGGCGATGACGAGGCAACCGCACTTGGTATGAATATTCGTCGAGTGCGATTAACTGTTGTTTTGGCAGCCACTTTAGGCACAGCCGCGGCTGTTGCAGTTAGTGGTTTGATTGGCTTTGTCGGCATAATCGTGCCGCACACGGTGCGTTTGATTGTGGGTTCGAGCTATCGGCGTGTGTTGCCAATGAGCATTTTGTGCGGTGCAATTTTTTTGGTTTTGGCCGATATTCCGAGTCGAATATTGGCTGATCCTGCCGAAACACCGATCGGTGTAGTGACTGCATTTTTTGGTGCGCCGTTCTTTTTGTTATTGCTGCGAGTGCGAAAGAATCAAGCGTGAGCACGCTCGGATTTTGCGATTTATCGATTGCGTACGACGGCGTAATTGCAGTCAGTGGTTTTAATGACATCTTGCATTCTGGTGAGTGGTTGTGTTTGATCGGCCCTAACGGCGCCGGCAAATCGTCAGTGTTGAGAGCCGCTGCAGGCTTGGTCAAATATTCAGGTTCAGTTGCGATTGATCAAAAAGAGATTCCGGCGACATCTGCAAAGTGGCGCGCCAAGCACATTGCGTTTGTGCCGCAGACGCCGTTGATGCCAGAAAATATGTCGGTGTATGAATACGTGTTGTTGGGTCGAAACCCGTATATCAAACACTTTGCTTCTGAGTCGATGCATGACAAGCAAGTGATTGAGAAAGTTTTGATGCGACTTGACTTGACTCAGTTCGCAAAGCGAATGGTCGGCACTTTGTCGGGTGGAGAGCGTCAAAGAATTGTGATTGCACGCGCTTTGGCGCAAGAAGCACCAGTGTTGTTGCTCGACGAACCCACAGCAGCGCTTGATATTGGTCATCAACAACAAGCACTCGAGTTAGTAGATGACTTGCGTCGCGAGCAAGGCCTAACGGTTGTTTCGGCGATGCATGACTTGACGCTTGCAGGTTTGTATGCCGATCGACTCGTGCTGATGCACCAAGGATCGTGTGTTGCGTCGGGTGATGCTCAAACTGTTTTGCGATCAGAGACCCTCGCCGAGTTCTACGGTGTATCGGCCCGAGTGCACCACGAGGCTGATGGCACAGTAGTTGTTATTCCGCAAAGGGCGAACAGCAACTAGTTTGTAACTGATGTCTGAGTCTGATCAGCGCAAATTTGCCAACACTTTAAATGAGCATGTTTCAGGTTGTGCTGCCGCGCATCAGCGATTGCTTAGTTCGCTTGAGAACTTGACTGACGAACAATGTCGTGAAGATTCGCTGCTTCCGAATTGGTCGCGCGGTCATGTACTTACCCATTTGGCGCGCAACGCAGATAGTCACGTGAATTTGTTGCAAGCCGCCGTGCGTGGCGAAGTGGGCGAGCAGTATGCGAGTGCTGAAAAACGCAATGGTGATATCGAAAGTGGTTCGACGCGTAGCGCAGAAGAGTTAGTTATGGATCTGCGCCTCAGCATTTACGGCCTTGAAGCCGCTTGGGCAAGTGCCAACGAAAAAGCGTGGCAGGGACAAGGACGAAATTTGAGTGGTCGAGTCATTGAAATGTCTTCGTTGGTTTTTTTGCGTTGGCGCGAAGTTGAGATTCATCATGCAGACTTGAACTTGGGCTTTGGATACGACGACTTAACGCCCTTGTATGTGCGACTTGAACTGGATCAGCAGATAATGCTGTGGCGTAGTCGCAAACCGATGGGCATGACTGAAATACCAGAGATTGCAAAAAAGTTATCTCCGTCGCAACGCTTGGCGTGGTTGATGGGTCGCGTCGAAGTTGAAGGTCTCGCTAAGCCTGAACCTTTCTAACGACCAAATGATGAGGCATTTGGGTGACGCCCTCAGTGAAGCCATCACCGACTGAAATGAAATCGTTGCGCAAATAAAAGTGAAGCGCAGAGTCGCGCGCCTTAGCCCAAACATATTTGGCGTTGAGTGTTTTGGCGTGAGTGATGCCCGAATCAAGAAGTAGTTTGCCGAGACCTGATTTCTGATAACTAGTTGCGACTGCCATGCCTCTCAGTTGAATTGCTATGGCTGAAGGGTCTTCTTGCCATTGGTTGATGACCCAGGTCGAAGTGGCAATCAGATTTTTATTTTCATCAAAGATGCCAAGGTGAACGGTGCCGTGCTTCGAGTCTTCGGCGTATTTTGGGTCGCTAGTTGGTGTGTCGGCGCGCAGAACCGCAGTGCGCAGAGCGTAGGTTTCTTCTGTCGTAATTTTTACGACTTGAAAGTTAGGTTCAGCCACGAATTATGAGATTAGTTGGCGCAAGTCGAGAACTCGATCGGCAAACGCCGATGCTTCGGCTTTGTCGTGAGTGACATGCAAGACGGTCGTGCCGCGAGTGCGCAATAACTTGTTGAGATCTTCGAGCAGGCGACCGTGCAGATCT
>BJFV01000094.1 GCA_014190055.1 Actinomycetes bacterium | reverse complement strand
TCAAATACGAGCGAATCGCAAAACCAAAACACGGCAGCGAAGACTGGCTCAGGCTTCGCTGGCGCGACAGCAATGGTCGTTGCACTTTCGGCGCATCCGATGCGCCAGCACTTATGGGCGCGTCACCATATTCGACTCGGTCAGATCTTTTCTTTGACAAAAGTGTCGACCCAACTGTCGAAGACGACAAACCAGTTTTTCGCCGCGGCAACGTGCTCGAGCCGGCGCTGCTTGAAGAAGCCTCACACTTGTTGGGCATCAATGTTTTCACCCCGTCGGTTATGTATCGCGCTGGCCGATTCACAATCTCTAAAGATGGTGTCGACAACGAAGAATGCCCAACTGTTGGCGTCGAGGCAAAAACAACTTCTCGATACAGCGTTCACACGGCCGACGACCTGCCATTCGAATGGCGCTGGCAAGGCTGGGCTCAACAATCGGTGCTAAATGTGCCTCTATTTTTCATCGTTCTCGACCGTGATCTTCGCATCAGTTTCGTCGAATTGCCGCGAAACCAAGAAGCCATCGATCAACTTTGGGCCGAAGCCGAGCGCTTTGGTTCTCTCGTCGACTCTGGTGCACGTGCCGACTCTGAAATCAATCAGTTCAGTGCAGAACAAATCTCGTCGCTCTATCGCGCGACGCCAACTGCGATCGAACTGCCCGAATCTGCGCGAGCAGTTTTGGCAAATTTACGTGAGGCACGCGAAACCCGACGCCAAGCTGAAAAACAAGAAACGATCGCCAAAGACGAACTCGCCCGCTTGCTGCTCGAAAACGAAATCGGCCTTCTTGACGGCGAACAAGTCGTCACGTGGCGCGAACATCCTGGCAAACAAGCACTCGACTCAAAGCGATTGCGAACCGAACTGCCCGAAGTCTACGAAAACTTTCTAAAAGTTGGCGACCCGTTTCGAGTAATGCGAGTTAAATAAATTATTTCGCACTTGCCAGTCGCGACATCCAGTGCTTCCAAATAATTACCATCGCTGCTGTGTCAAGTTCGCAATATTGCAGCAACATTTTTTTGACAGCATCTCGATGTTTGGCATCATTTCGACTTAAGCCGTACATCATTTCTTGATAACTGCGCATCGCGCCAATGCCGTCGCGCACCGCTTCAACAGCAGTCTCTTTTGCCTCGTCGTCGGCGAGGTTGTTGCGCTCGGCTTCTAAAATCAAACCGGTCAATGCGCTGTACGGGTCGAGTGCACCATCGAGGCTCTCGCGAAAATATTTTGCAAACCACGGGTCTCGCCAAAGTTCTTCGTTGCCGCCCCAAATCGCAGGCAACACATACTTGATGCTCAGACTGCCACCCATTTTCGGATGGTAATAGTGCTCGCCGCAGAGTTCGAGCAGGTCTTGCACTCTTCCCCCGTCTTTGCGGTCGGGCACGATCGCGTCAATCCATGCGGCGATTTCTTTGTCGACGTGGTTATAACTCGTCATCTGACGGCGAATGTCACGCAAGGTTGTTTGTTCGAAGTTGCTCCACACGAAAATTGTGCCAGTTTCACCTACCGCGTCGCGCAACGCGCTTGCAAAACTAAAACTCGGAAACGCATCGTCAACGTTTATCCACTCGGTGTGTTGCAACTCTTTGTCACCAGGTTTCAAAATTGTGTGACAACTAAATTGAAACGCAATCTGCTCGTAGGGTTGCATGCCCTTGTGATACGGCACTGCCAATCGCGAAGTTTCAAAGTCAACAAAATGCAATGGATACTCGCAAGCATCAAGTTCGTCTTTTAGCAGTGGGTCTACCCACTCAGTGCCAGTTTTCGTGCACTCAAGTTGTCGAATCTGTCGCTTGCCTGTCGATTTATTCTGATCAATTATCTTCGGCGGTATCTCGACAAGTTTCGAAATGCCATTTTTGATCAGCCAATTAAGACCTTCTTTGCTGTTGCCCGCTGCATCAGCCAAAAAGCCAATTTTGAACAGGTCTACGACATGTGGGTCGCCAGCGGCGAGCGCGCCCCAACATTCAGCAAACCCATTGCGCAAACTGCCAATATTGCGATATTCGCAATCGCGACACTTGCTACCAAGAGGTGGCTCAAGTGCAATCGTCGGGTCTTCAGAAATTTTCAAAAGCGATTTTGCCTGCGATCGCACTGTGGCAACCAACTCATCGACTTCAAGGCGCACATTCAGAAAACCTAGAAAGTGCTGGCTGCGCAACGCCGCAATGTCGCCATGATAAACCGCTCGTGGCCCCGTGCTGCCAGGGTCTTTGTCGGCGATCAATTCAACTTTGTTAAAGATTGCTTCTTCGTGACAAGTTTTTGCCTTATCAACCAAACACAACTCAGGCACAACTTCAAGTTCGGGGTAAACGAGTTCAAGCACGTTTGTTTGATAAGTGATATCTAATAAATAGTCTCGCCAGTCACTGAGAATGCCGCCTTGCTTGCCACGAAACGGTGTCGGGTCAAGAACTGAGTCAAAACTTGCGGCCTTCACTTCAATGAGTCGCAATACATTGCCTTTGCGCTGCAAGATGTCAACTCGCACCAACATACCTTCGACCACAAATGTCGGCTCAAACCACACACCATCACCAGGCACTGACATCAGTCGCGCAGTCGCCTGCTCTGGTGTTTCACCTGCCTGCGGCACGACCCAAACACCATTGTCAAACAGCGCTCGCGCCAGTGCCTCGACCATAAACCCACCGTCAGCAAAAAACTCGAGAAATGAATTCGCATTGTTCAGAGACGGGTAGCCAGATTTGAAATATTTCAGTTTGACTGGGCAGTCACAACCAAGCAAAAAATTTGATTTCGAGAGCAGCGCCTCGCGATCGGTCATCAAAATAACTTACAACCCAACTGTCGCAAGGTTTGCGACTGTTGCTCGTGCATTTACTGCGTTGCTGAAGCCACCCGCTCGTCGCCTTGCGGGTCACGCCATGAGCGACCCGCTGGCACCACAATCACCCGCTGCAACGCTGATTCAGTGAAACTGAACGGCGCTTCAACATCACGAATCACCGATGATCCACGCAGATAACCAACGGTCAAACCGAAAACACCAAAGAACACGGGCACCGTTGCTGGTATCGCGCCCGAGCCAACTGGCAGGTCGTCGTAATAAAGATTTACCTCACCCTTGAAGCGACCCGTCGATTTAAATTCAACGCGCAGTGTGTGCACACCAACTGGCAAATCAACTTCTGCCGACACAGAGAAGTAATAAAGATCTAAAAAGTTGTGCACGTAATGTAAGCGCTTGTCTTTCACGAAAACGGCATACCCGCCGGCACCGCTTCCCTGCGCAATAATCGCACCTTCAACACCCGACGATGGCACCGTTACTTCGGCCAAGATTTCAAACGATCTATTGCGCAAATTCGGTGCAACCAGCGGTGGTATTGCGCCGATGCCTGGGCGATATTCATAGCGCTCTTGTCGATATCGCTTGTCGCCAAATCTTCCGGGCTGATTGTTCAACGGCAAAATCTGTTGCTTCTCGGCAAGTTGCCACCACAGCGCAATCATCTCTTGCAATTTTTCAGGATGCTCACGCGCCAAGTCATTGGTCTCCGCGATGTCTTTTTCGACGTGGTAAAGCTCCCACTGTTCGACATCGAAACTTATATTCGGATCTGACCCGTCGTAACTTGGCACTCCGGGCAGACCGGGCAACTGGTGAAACACAACGGCTTTCCAACCGTCGTGATAAAGCGCACGCGAACCCAGCATCTCGTAACACTGCGTCACGTGTTTGCTTTGCGCTTTGGCATCGCCAAGTGTGTGCGCAAAACTCACGCCCTCGATTGGCTGTTGTTCAACACCTGCGATGTGTGTCGGTGGTTCAATACCGATCAGTTCAAGAAGTGTTGGCATCACATCAACCGAATGCAAATATTGCGTTCGCACTTCACCTTTCGCGGCAAGTTTCTTCGGCCAGTGCACGATCAACGGGTCAGTAACGCCGCCTTCGTGAGTTTCTCGTTTCCATCGCTTGAAAGGCGTATTACCTGCCCACGCCCAACCCCACGGATAGTGGTTGTGCGCTTCAGGCGTGCCAAGTAAATCAATTCGTTTGATGTTTTCTTCGAGACTTTCAGGAATGAAATTGAAATAAAACATTTCATTGAATGAGCCTTTTGGTCCACCTTCAGAACTGGCGCCGTTGTCGCTCATCACGAGCACAATCGTGTTGTCGAGTTCGCCCATTGACTCAATGTGTTTAATTACTCTGCCAACTTGTGCATCGGTGTGCGTCAGAAAGCCTGCATAAACTTCCATCATTCGTGCATAAAGTTTCTTTTCGTCAGCACTCAAACTCGCCCACTCCGGCACCCAGTGCGGACGCTCACTTAAAATCGTGTCGCTCGGCAATAAGCCTGACTTTTTCTGTCGTGCGAAAACCTCTTCGCGCCAAACATCCCATCCTTTGTCAAATTTGCCGCGATATGCATCGATAAAACTTTTCGGTGCCTGATGCGGTGCATGACATGCACCGGGCGCAAACCACATAAAGAATGGTTTCTCGGGGTGTGCCGCACGCAAGTCGTTGATAAAGAGTTCGGCTTTGTCGGCCAAATCTTCTGTGATGTGATATCCCTGCTCGGGCGTGCGCGGCGGGTCAACTTGATGATTGTCGTAAACCAAATCTGGGTGATATTGGTCGGTCTCGCCGCCTAGAAATCCATAAAAGCGTTCGAAGCCGCGACCAAGTGGCCATCGCTCTCGCGTTGAACCCATTTGATTTTCGCCTTGTGGCGAGAGATGCCACTTACCGAGCAGATACGTCGCATAACCGTTGCGCACCAAAATTTCAGAAATCATTCCGGCGCTCGCTGGCATTATCGAGTTGTATCCCGGAAACCCAGAAACAATGTCGGCGACGCGACCCATGCCAACACTGTGTGGGTTACGGCCCGTCAACAGTGCAGCACGCGTCGGTGAACAAAGTGCAGTCGTGTGATAGTTGCTATAGCGCAAACCATTGCCTGCGAGTTTGTCAAAAGTTGGCGTCGCAATGTCAGAGCCATAACAACCAAATTGTGCGTAGCCGACATCGTCGAGCAACACGACAAGAATATTCGGCGAGCCTTCAGGTGGGGTCGTTAATGGCGGCCACCA
>BJFV01000093.1 GCA_014190055.1 Actinomycetes bacterium | reverse complement strand
CACCGCGCAAAGTCCTCTTCGTTCTTATCGTCGCAGCCTTGCATGATCACAGTTTTTGGGCCGATAAATGCAGCCACATTGTCAACATGGCCATCGGTGTCATCATCAAGAACAAGACCAAACGGCAACCAGACGACCTGTTTTTGACCTAACTCTTTACACAACCGATCTGCTATTTGCTCGCGCGAGAGATTTGGGTTGCGATTCGGATTAAGCAGACACTGCTCTGTAGTTATCAGTGTGCCCGCGCCATCAACATTTATCGAGCCACCCTCAAGCACCATGTCGATCATTCGAGTTTTATGACCAGCATGCTTTGCCCAACGCGATGCAATCGTCGCATCTTTATCGAATGGAACAAATTTTTCACCCCATCCGTTGAACTGCCAACACGTGGCGAGAAGCTCACCATTTTCAAGTACGTAATTCGGGCCTGAGTCTCGAAACCAAGCGTCGTCAATTTCAAGTGCAACGACCTCAACATTTTCTGCACATGCTCGACGCGCAATTGCTACGTCACTCGGATTAGCTATGACCGAAACAGGCTCATATCCCGAAATTGTGTTGGCAAGCGCAGCATGAGCAGTTTGCGCTTCAGCCAAGCGCGAGCCATAAATCGCTGAGCGTGCTGGCCAGCAGATTACCGTTCTCTCGTGCCGAGAAAACTCGGCCGGCATGCTCACTGATCGAACCCGTCAAGACTTAGCAGCGGTTTATACAACTCTGGTCGACGGTCGCGAAACAAACCCCAGAAAGTTCGCGCAAGTTTTTGGGCTTCAAGATCAAAACTTGCCACCAAAACTGCCTCTTCGGTGCGATTCGCTTCGGCCACTTTTTCGCCAGTTGCGTCACAGATGAACGAGCATCCATAAAAAGTGATCTCGGTTGCTCGACCAACTTCACGGCCCGTACGATTTGCCGCCATCACAGGTATCAAGTTGCTAGCCGCGTGACCTTGCATCGCACGCTGCCAATGACCAGATGAGTCGAGTTCGGCGTTTGACGGTTCGCTGCCAATCGCAGTCGGATAAAGCAAAATTTCGGCACCGCGCAGTGCCATCACACGTGCCGCTTCAGGAAACCATTGATCCCAACAAATGCCGACGCCGATCTTGGCATATTTCGTTTGCCAAACTTTGAAACCCGTGTCACCAGGACTGAAGTAGAACTTTTCGTTGTACCCAGGACCATCAGGAATATGACTCTTGCGATACGTACCAAGCACCTTGCCGTCAGCGTCGACTATCGCCACTGAGTTAAACAACGAATTGTTGGCACGCTCATAAACACTGATCGGTAAAACAACGCTGAGTTCTTTGGCGACTTTGGCAAAATGCGCGACGGTCGGATGCGACGACATTTCAATTGCCCGATTCAAATCTTCAGTCGTTTGATCTTTGCAAAAGTAATGACCCTCAAAGAGTTCGGGGATCAAAATGATTTGAGCCCCTTGTTTGGCGGCACTTCGAACGAGCCTCTCGGCTGTAGCAATGTTTGCTGCAACTTCTGTCGACATCGACATCTGAAGTGCGGCGACTTTAACAGTGCGCATAAATTATTTGCCCAGTTGTTCTTTGATCGCACTCACGACTTCTGGTGCATCTGGTGCAACAGTCGGATTAAAGCGATGAACGACTTTGCCGTTGCGATCGACTAAAAACTTTTCAAAGTTCCAGCGAATGTCGCCCGAGTGGCCTTCTGCGTCAGCCACAACTGTCAGGGTGTTGTATAAATCATGACGGCCGGCACCATTAACTTCAATTTTTTCGGACATCGGAAACGTGACACCATAATTTGTCGAGCAAAAAGTCTCGATCTCGGCTGCTGAACCAGGCTCTTGTGCGCCAAATTGATTGCACGGCACACCGAGAACTGAAAAGCCCTGCGCCGAATATTGCTCGTGCAGAGCCTCGAGCGCCGTGTATTGCGGCGTCAACCCACACTTCGAGGCAACATTGACGACGAGCGTCACTGATCCTTTTAAAGAGCCAAGCAAATCTTCTTTGCCCGACAAACCAGCAATTTTTGTGTTGTAAACCGACATTTTGTCTCGTCTCTACGATGAGTTTTTTCTCGTGTGGCAAGACTACTCAAATACCTGCTACACAACACAGGTGCCAAGATCTCAGTTTGACGCCGAGTTTTTCAAACGCTTTTATTCGACAACACCGATGCACTCGCGACGGAAGATAGAAACTTTGGCAACTGCTGTTCACGAATTTTGCAAATGGTGGGATGTTCCTGTGCGGTCGGTTCTAGATATCGGCGCAGGCGTCGGCTACTGGTCTGGCTGGTATCGCAAGAATCACAAGCAAGTCAAAGTTATGTCTGTCGATGTCAGCGAACATGCTTGCCAAAAATATGGCCACGAACTTCGAAACATCAGCGTGTGGGCACCATCGAGAAAGTTTGATCTTGTAATTTGCCAAAGTGTGTTGCAATATTTGAACGACCGTGCTGCAAGAAGTGCAATCAAAAATCTCGCCAAAGCAACAAAGCATGTTTTATTTTTCGAGGTACCTACAAAAGCCGACCTCCGTCACAACGTTGACCGCGACGTCACAGATTTTGAAATCTATGCTCGTTCTGGTTTGTGGTATCGCAACGAGTTGAAAAAATACTTTCGTCAAGCAGGTGCTGGGTTATGGATTGCAAAGAGCAGCACGATCGTGCTCTATGAGCTAGAAGGCACGATCTCGTAAGACAAATTTCAGTAGCCGCCGTAGCCTGAATTTATGGAATCTACAACTACCGGCAGCGCTTACGAAGTGGCGAAGCAAGCCGCAGACGTTGTAGTCAAAAAATTTGGTGGCTCGCACGATGTATTGGCCGTCTTGGGTTCGGGTTGGGCGCACGCTGCTTCTGTGCTTGAAGCCACAAACGAAATTTCAGTCACTGAAATTCCGGGCTTTATCAAACCTTCGGCGATTGGTCATGGTGGCACGCTGAAAAGTGTTCTAGTTGGCAAGTCACGAGTACTTTTACTAACTGGTCGCACACATCTTTACGAAGGTCACGGTGTCAACGCCGTTGTGCACGCAGTACGCACCGCGGCATTTGCCGGTTGCAAAACAGTTGTATTGACAAATGCCGCTGGTTGTTTGCGCGAAGATTGGGGTGTTGGAGCAACCGCGGTGATTTCTGATCACATCAACCTGACTGGTTTCTCGCCTTTGACAGGTGCTGATGCACCTGCACCATTGCATGGGCGATTCGTTGACTTAACCGATGCTTACAGTCAGCGACTTCGTGCGATCGCCAAGCGCGTCGACCCAACTCTTCACGAGGGTGTGTACATGGGATTTCATGGTCCGCATTTTGAAACCCCCGCAGAAATCCGTGCTGCTCGAGTTTGGGGCGCAGACCTCGTTGGTATGTCAACCGTGATGGAAACAATCGCTGCGCGCCATATGGGTCTAGAAGTGCTCGCGCTTTCGCTCGCGACCAATCTTGCTGCCGGCATTTCAGGTGAAAAACTTTCTGGCGACGAAGTTTTAGCAATTGGCAAAGCCTCAGCATCACGCGTTGGTGGTCTGCTTGCCGCAATTCTCAAACAAATCGATCTTGAAGCTGAAAACAAATAGCAATGTCAACTAATACACAAGATCGGTTTGCAATAACTAACGCGCAAATCGTGACTGTTGATAAGTCTGCTTCAGTCATAGAAAACGGGTCTTTAGTAGTTGGTGGCGACGGTTCGATTCGTGCAATTTCTTCATCACCAATCCCCAACAACGCACCCGAGACAATTGATGCAAATGGCGCAATCGTGATGCCAGGTTTGATCAATGCGCACACTCACCTCGGCATGACACTATTTCGCGGTCTTGGTGATGACATGAGCCTTGAAGACTTCCTTGCTCGATTAATGCCAGCCGAAGTTCGCGTACTCAATTATGAAGCTGTCTATGCCGGCACTGAACTTGCTGCACTTGAATCTCTGCTCGGTGGCATAACAACTTCTCTCGACATGTATTACTTGCCTGAAGCAGCTGTCGAAGTCGCAAAGGCCAGTTCTATGCGACTACAAACTGGACCAAACTTTTTAGAATCTGATGGCCCCGAGCCACTCAAGTTTGCAGATCGTTTGAAGTGGGCCACCAAATGGCTTGAAGCACCTCGAGACACAATCGGCACTACTGGTTGGGTTGCACCTCACAGCACATATTTGCTCAGCGAAGATCAACTGCGTGTGCTCGCTGACCTCGCAGCAAGATTCGAAGCACGAATTCATGTTCACGCGTCAGAAACAGTTGGCGAAATGCAACTAGTCGCCAAGCGTCATGGTGGGCGCACACCGATTCAAGTTCTTAACGACACAAAATTATTGCGCCGAGCCGTGCTCGCCCACGGTGTTCACCTGAGCGATGCCGATATTGAATTGATCGCACAAAACTCAGCGACAGTCGTTCATTGTCCTGCATCAAACTTCAAACTTGCTAGTGGCGTTGCCAGAATTTTAGATCTGCAGCGCGCAGGCGTGAACGTTGCACTTGGCACCGATGGTCCGGCATCTGGCAATGACATCGATTTATGGATTGCGATTCGTCTCGCGGGATACATGCAAAAAACATTCGCCAAGAATCCTGCTGCATTGCCCGCGGTCGAACTTGTGCGTATGGCAACAATCAATGGCGCTCGGGCACTGCAGCTCGATCACATGATCGGTTCTCTCGAAGTTGGCAAGCGTGCCGACATAATTATTCTTGACGCAGACTCACCATCGCTAACACCGAACTTTGATCCGCACACAACGATTGCAACGAGCGTGACTAGGGCAGACGTGCTTCATGTGCTCGTAGATGGCAACATCGTGGTGCGCGATCGCAAATGTCTGACAATCGACCACAAGTCTGCCGTCAATAAAGTTAAAGCGCTGGGCAAACAAGTATTGGCAAGCGTCAACAATAACTAGAACTGCATTTCGCACTACTCTTGCCTACATCATGACTAAACCAATCGACTGGGCGTTGCTTAGAAGCACCGCTTTGGCCGTAGCCAAAAATGCATATGCACCGTATTCGAAATTCAGAGTTGGTGCTGCGGCACTCGTAGATGATGGTCGAATCATCACAGGTTGCAACGTTGAAAATGCCTCATATGGCATGACTCTTTGCGCAGAGTG
>BJFV01000092.1 GCA_014190055.1 Actinomycetes bacterium | reverse complement strand
GCAAGAGTTGGTGCAACGCCGCACGCTTGCGAGATTTTTTCTTTCCAGATTGCGAGACGTGGCTCAACTTTGATTGCGGCGGGTTCGAGATCGTTGACACCCGCGTGCTTTAGTGGCGTTTTGCAAAAATCAGTGAGTTCATCGAACGCGCGATAAACCGCGGGCGTTGAAACTCGAAATGGTGGCACGACGAGCGTGATTTCGCGGGCAACTTTTTTGAGCGGATTAACAACTTCGCCGATACCCGACACTCGCGCTCTGCCACCCACCATGCAAAACGCAATGTCAGCGCCAAGCTTTGCTGCACTCGCGAGATTAGTGAAACCGGCCCAGCGCAAAATTGCTGCTGCGTCGGCAGACCCACCACCGAGCCCACCACCTGACGGAATATTTTTAGTGATTGCTACATGGGCTTTACGGCTGGCGAGTTGAAGTGCTCGCACGACGAGATTGTCGCTTGAGTTTTCAATGTCGTCGGCAAACTTGCCAGTGATTGCGAGACCCGTTCGTGATGCGTCGACAGTTAACTCGTCGGCAAGTTCAAGCGTCACCATTTCGGCGTCGATTAGGTGAAAGCCATCTGGCCGAATGCCGGTGACTCGAAGTGAAAGAGTGAGTTTTGCCGGCGCGATGAGTGAAACGATTTGGTCGCGCATGTTTATTGACTCGGGGTGCTGTGATCGGTGGATGCACCAAGTGCAGAGGGGGCTGCTGAATCGCGGGTGCTGGTCGTGGTGGTGGACAGGCGGGTGTCGATTGCGCGTCGCAAACGACCCCATGCCGCCAAATCAAGTTGCTCGGCGCGTGACTCTGGGTTGACTTCTGCTTTAACAAAGTCTTCAGGTGTTGCAATTGTGTCGAGCGCACGGCGCAACATTTTGCGACGCTTGGCAAAACCAGAGCGCACAAGCGCAAACAGTTCTTTAGCGACAACACCTTCAACGCCAGGCTTGTCACGACGACGAATGTCAACTAGTGCCGAATCGACACGCGGTTGCGGAAAGAAAACTGATGGTGGCACTTGTCCGACGATTTTAGAACTTGCCCAATAGTCGACCTTCACACTGACTGCGCCGTAGGCATCGGTGCCGGCACGAGCAACTAGTCGATCGGCGACCTCGCTTTGCACCATCACCAACATATGTTTCACTTCGGCGATGCCATCAAGCAGGTCGGCGACGATGATCGTCGCCACGTTGTACGGCAAGTTGGCAATGACGTGCCAATGTTTTGACTTGGCAAGCAATGGTTGCCAGTCAAGTTCCATTGCATCTGCATGAATCACCTCGACATTGGCAAGATCTTTCGTGTTTGCGCGCAGCACTTCGACCAAACCATTGTCGATTTCGACGGCGACCACATTGGCACCAGTTTCGGCAAGGGCCAATGTGAGAGAGCCGAGACCCGCACCGATCTCGAGCACGAAATCACCACTGCCAACATCTGCGAGGCGAGCGATTTTGTGCACAGTATTGGCGTCGACGACAAAGTTTTGCCCGAATGCACGGCGCGGTGCGAGCCCGTGCTTGTCGAGCATGGCGACAATTTCAGTGCGAGAAAACGTCACGAGAAACTAGTTACCAAGAAACAGTCACTGGTATCGGCGCGTCAACAAGATTTGCCAGAGACTCAAAAACTTTTGTATGCAAAAGCATCGTTGCGCCTGACGGTAGAGAAGTGCGAAAAACATTTGTGCAGGTCGTCGTGCGTCCGTTGTTGAGGTTTTGCACAGAGATTTTTATTCCGAGCGGTGCTTCTGGGAAATAGCAAACGATGTCTGGAGCGTTATCAAAATTGCTGAACGAAGCAATAGCTTGCGTGCCGGTCAAACTGCTTGCCGGATAGGCGATCTGCGCTGAACCGTCTTGCACAATTGGTGATGGTCCACCAAGGATGATTGGCTCGAGTGACCCGTCTTCGGATGACTCGTTAAGACCTGAACCAACTTCGGTGGTTGTCGTGACGGCAACTTCAGCATTTTGAGTTTCGTCACCGTTATTGATCATTAATAACGGCAAAACAAGAACCGTAAGAATCGCCGCTACAGCGATTCGACGTCGTTCAAAAGTTGAAAGTAACAATATGTTCAGGTTACGCAGCGATACCAGGGAATGCAATCGTTGCATTTTGTGTCGTTTGTCGTGCGATCTCTTCTACCGAAACATTTCGCACCTCGGCAAGACATGCACCAACTTCAACTAAGAACGCAGGCTGATTTGATTTGCCGCGATGTGGCACAGGTGCAAGAAACGGACTGTCAGTTTCGACGAGCATTTTGTCGGCGCTACAAACTTTTGCGGCGTCACGAATTTCTTGAGCCTTCTTGAACGTGACGATGCCAGAAAACGAAAGGTATGCGCCGATGTCGAGACACTTTTTCGCTTCGACTGGCGAGCCCGTGAAGCAATGAAAAATTGTTCGATCAGGAACGCCGCATGAGTTGAGAATCTCAAAAGTCTCATCCCATGCTTCACGGGTATGAATAACGAGTGGAAGTTTGTGTTGATGGGCGAGCGCAATCTGCGCAGCAAAAATGTCGCGTTGCACGGCGCGATCAGAGTGGTCGTAGTAATAGTCGAGCCCACATTCGCCGATCGCGACGACACGGTCGTGACTTATTAACTCGTGCAAACCATCGAGGCCGTTCTTGGCGTCGTGCGGATGTAAACCGACCGTGGCCCAAACATCTTTGTTTGCACTTGCGAGTTCGATGGCCGCTTTAGATGTCTTCAAATCTGTGCCGATCGTAATCATGCGCTTCACACCCGCTTCGCGTGCTGCGATCAACGCCGCTTCAGCACCACCCGGAATGTCTTCGTATGTCACATGACAATGAGTGTCAACCCATTCAGGTGTTGCAGTTTGCATCGCGCTCACAGTTAGATCTTTTTGCGCGGAAACAGCGGGTCGCCCTTCGTCACGGTTGTGCCGCCGGGGTAGCGACCCCATTGTGTGTCGATGCCGATGCGTTGGTCAGCAACATTGCCGACCATGCCGAGGCGTTGCCAGACATCTTGACAAGTTTTCGGCATCGCGGGGCTCGCCAAGATCGTCACGATGCGCAACGCCTCGAGTGCGTCGCCCATCACGATGTCGAGTTCTTTGCCTGGCTCCATCTTCCACGGTTCGTTGGTTTCGAGAAACGCATTCGTCGCACGGATCAACGACCACGTGGCATCAAGCGCTCGGCTCGGTTGCACATTTTGCCATTCGTGAGTTGCTTCGCTGACACTGTGCGCAGCGATTGTCGCTAGCGGGCTCGACTCAGACGGCACTGGACCAACGCCACCACACTTTTTTTCGACAACAGTTGCGACGCGCGCGGCGAGATTGCCGAAGTTGTTTGCGAGATCTGAGTTGTAGCGCGAGAGCAATCCTTCGTAAGAAAAATCACCGTCGTTGCCGTAATTTGTGTCAGACAAAACGTAATAACGAAAGCCGTCGACGCCGATTTCATCGATCAAGTCGAGTGGGTTGACGACGTTGCCTGTTGTCTTCGACATTTTTTCGCCGCCGACCAACAACCAACCACCAACGGCCCAACCCTTTGGCGGTTCTAAACCAGCCGACATCAACATCGCCGGCCAATAAACGCAGTGAAAACGAATGATGTCTTTGCCGATGAAGTGATAGTCGACTGGCCAATGCGCGGCGAAACGTTTTTCGTCGGTGCCATAACCATGAGCGGTGATGTAGTTGGCGAGTGCATCGAACCACACATACGCGACGTGTGATTTGTCCCACGGCAACTCGATGCCCCAGGTCAGAGTTTTTCGGCTGACAGAGAAATCTCGCAAACCTTGTTTGATGAAACCAGTTACTTCGTTGACGCGGTGGTCGGGTTTGATCGCGTCAGGGTGATCGGCGTACCACTTGAGCAGTTTTTCTTCGTAGCGAGAGAGCCGAAAGAAATAGTTTTCTTCTTCAACATATTCGGCTTTCGTGTTGTGGATTTTGCACTTGTCGTTGTCGAGTTCTTCGGGGGTGTAATAGGCCTCGCATGCCACGCAGTAGTGACCCCGATAGATGTCGACTTCGATGTCGCCAGCGTCGTAACAAGCCTGCAGAAGTTTTTGTACACCAATTTTGTGACGCTCTTCTGTGGTGCGAATGAAATCGCTGACATCGATGTTTAAGCGTTGCCACGCATCGGCAAATAATGGCGCAATTTTGTCGACAAACTGCTTTGGTGAAACGCCTTCTGCGTCGGCAAATTGCTGAATCTTTAGACCGTGTTCGTCGGTGCCGGTAAGTAGGTGTACGTCGTCGCCGCAGAGTTTGTGCCAGCGACAAACTGCATCAGCAACGATCGTTGTATAGGCGTGCCCAAGGTGAGGTTTGGCGTTGACATAGTAAATAGGTGTCGTCGCCGAGAACTTTTTCACTGTTATATCTTAGAGTTTTCGGTTCGCGACTGACTGTTAAGTGCTTGATTCAGAGTCATCGCGAAGTTGCAGTGCGAGTTCGTAGACGGTGCGTTTGGCGACACCGAATCGCGCCGAAACTCGAGCCGCAGAATCTTTGCGGCTGACACCTTTGGCAATTTCAGCACGAATTGCTTCGAGAAGCTCTTCGTTTGTTGGCGGTGCGGGTGGCTTTGCAGGTTCAAGGATGATTACAAATTCGCCGCGCGGTTCGGTTTTTGAAAAGTGCATGTTCGCATCTTGAAGTGTGCCGCGCCAGATTTCTTCATGCAGTTTTGTGAGTTCACGTGCGATTACGACTCGGCGAACTGCACCACATGCTGTTGTTAGATCGCTCAAAGTTTTAATCAGTCGATGAGGTGCTTCGTAATAAACAGTTGTTCGAGATTCGGTTGTTGCCATTGCCAATCGCTCGGTTCGTTCAGCGCCACTGCGCGGCAAAAAACCTTCGAAAACGAATCGCGAAGTTGGCAGACCGCTAGTCACGAGCGCCATTGTCAGCGCTGACGGTCCAGGTATTGCAGAAACTTTTAAGCCGGCGTTGACAACTGCGACTACAAGTCGTTCGCCCGGGTCGCTGATGCCAGGTGTGCCTGCATCTGTGATTAGCGCAACTGATTTGCCCGATGCGACCAAACCAACGATCTCTTCGCGGGCGTCATATTCGGTGTGCTCGTTGATCACGATTAGTTTTTTGCCCGTGATGCCGAAGTGACTCAGCAGTTTGCCCGAGTGCCGCGTATCTTCGCAGCAAATGATCTCAG
>BJFV01000091.1 GCA_014190055.1 Actinomycetes bacterium | reverse complement strand
CACTGTTGCTTTCGTTCACTGGTTATTTGTTGCCGTGGGACCAACTCGCTCTGTGGGCCGTAACGGTGGGTACCAACATGATGGGTTACTCGCCGGTAATCGGTTCGCAAGTTCGATTCGTGTTGCTCGGCGGCGTCGAAATCGGACCAGAAACTTTGTTGCGTTGGTATGTATTGCATGTTTTGTTGTTCCCGTTTGTAACTGTCATCTTCCTCGCGATCCATTTCTGGCGCGTGCGTAAAGACGGCGGAATTTCAGGACCACTCTGATGGCCGGCATTCCAGAGCATCTCTTAAAGCGCGCGCAAGAAGCACGTGAAAAAGCAGCGGCCGGTGCGGGCGGTGCAGCATCAAGCGCGCCTGCAGACGGTGATTCGCGAATTCCGAGTGAGTTGCTAGATCGGAACAAGAGCGCAGTAGCAGTTGCCGAAAAGCCCGGCAGTGCTGTTGTCGCAGCACCTGCAAATGGCAGTGTGCCATTTGGTGCCGGACCTGGTGGTCATACACAGAGATTGTTGACTGTTGTTAAATCGGGCTCGATTCAAGATGTGAAAGCAGTGCCTGTCGACAAGGTGCACACCTGGCCACACCTGTTGGGTATCGAGTTTGTTGCCGCGCTTGCATGCACGGCATTCACTTTTATGTTTTCGTGGTTTGTCAATGCGCCGTTGCTGCAGGCTGCAAACTTCAATCAAACACCTAACCCTTCGAAAGCGCCTTGGTACTTTCTCGGGTTGCAAGAATTGCTGACAATGTTCCACCCGATGATTGCTGGTGTGACAATTCCGGGCATGGGCTTGATCATCTTGATGCTTGCTCCATATCTCGATCGCAATGAGTCGAACCGACCAGAAGATCGCAAGGTAATGACAAGTTTGATGACCGTGCACCTAATGTTCTGGGCCGTACTGGTGATCATCGGTTCGTTCTTCAGAGGTCCTGGTTTCAACTTTGTCTTCCCATGGCGTGAAGGCATCTTCTTCGAATTGTGATCGGATAAAACTTTTATGAACTCAACAACAATCATCACTATTGCAATAGCAGTTCTCGCGGTGCTCGGCTTGGGTGTCGTGTTAACAGCGACGCGTCGTTCAGACATGAGCGGTGTGGGTGTGCTGTCACGCGAAACTCGCAAACGTGACCGCGATGCCAAAAAATCTTCGCGAAACGCTCGCCGAGATGTCGAAGCTGAAGCCTCAGCGGCTCGAAGCACTGCAGTTGCTGTGATGCCTCCGGCAGCAGTTGAACCGTGGGTCGCACCTGATGCCGAAATGATCGGCGAGTCTCGTCGTGCGTTCCTCAATCGTGCGACAGGCACGTTGATGAGCGCGAGCCTTGGTGGCTTCGCCGCGGCTCTGATTGCATTTTTGTGGAAGGGCGCAGATAGTGGTTTCGGTTCAAAAATCAACGCTGGAAAACTCGAAGATGTAATCGGTCAAATTCGTGCCAATAAAGGGTTTCTCTATTTACCAGAGGCACGTGCTTGGGTAACTGAATATCCAAAAGAAGCGATCTCAAAAGCAGATGCAATTTACGCCGGACAAGGTCCAGTTTTCTCTGGCATGTCAGAAGGCATCGTCGCTTTGTATCAGAAGTGCCCACATCTTGGTTGCAAAGTTCCTGAATGCAAAACATCGCAATGGTTTGAGTGCCCATGTCACGGTTCGCAATACAACCGAGTCGGCGAGAAAAAAGGTGGACCAGCACCTCGCGGAATGGATCGCTTCGGCGTTTCGGTTAACAACGGTTTAGTCGTGATTGACACAGGTACCGTTTTCGGTGGACCACCGATCGGTGTCAACACAACAGGTCAAGAAGCCGAAGGGCCGCACTGCGTTGGCGGAACGGGCGGTCACTAAGTGATTCGCGCAACAATGCTCGCCGATACAACTACAACGATCGCTTGGGTGATTCTGCTCATCTCGGTTTTGGGATGGATCATTTATGGTCTCGGCAATTTGCGTTCGTCGAAGCGAGAAATTGGCGCAGAAATAAAACTTGCTGCCAATCGCAAGCCCTATTACGACGACGAGCGACTTGAGGGCGAAAAAATTCAACGTACTCAGTTGATTGGTTTGGCATGTTTGGCCGTAACAACGATTGCTTTGCCTCTTTATTGGATTCTTGAACCGGGTCGAATGGTCGGTGCCGAAAAAGAGTTTCAACATCAGTTTGAAACTTGGGGCAGTGGGCTATTCGCAACAACTGCCGATGGTGGCTACAACTGTGCAGGCTGCCATGGCGGCATGAAGGGCGGCGGCGGTGTAGCGACTTATGCAGTTTCAGATCCGAAAACTGGCCAGGTAAAACAAGTCAACTGGAAAGCACCGGCGATCAACACAGTTTTCTATCGCTACAGCGAAGAAGAAGTTCGATTCATTCTTGAATACGGTCGTCCGTTCTCTCCGATGTCGGCATGGGGCTTGGTTGGTGGCGGACCGATGAACGAGCAACAGATTCAAACTGTCATCGAATACGTCAAGAGCATTGAAACTCCGCGTGACGAGAACGGCAGACTGCCAATTGAAAAACAACAAGAGATCCAAGCTGAGGCCGAGCGGTTGGTAAAAGCCGGCACTTATTCTTCGCTGGGTGAAGCGTTGTTCAATTTAGATCTTGGTGGCGGCAACTATTCGTGTGCGCGTTGCCATACAAAGGGTTGGTCTTATGGTGAACCAGAAATTACTGGTGGCGGTGCGTTTGGCCCGAACCTGACAGGTGGTTCAGCAGTTCGACAGTTTCCGCAACGCGACGCCATGATCGAATTCATCAAGGGCGGCAGCGAATTCGGCAAGAAGTATGGCGAGCAAGGTCAAGGTTCAGGTCGCATGCCGGCATTTGGTTTGATGCTTAGCGACGATCAAATTGCTGCGATTATTGATTACGTGAGAGGTTTGTAAAAGTGTTTGCTCTTCTTGCGGTTAACTTCGAACCTCAGCTACGCGGAATAATCATTGTCGCCATTGCTGTTGGCGTATTGATTGGTGGAACCTATTTAGTAGTCGGCACAAACTTAGGTGCTCGGCTTGGATTTTTGGTCGTCTTGGCCGGCTTTTTCGGTTGGATGGCGATCATGGGAAGTATTTGGTGGGTCTATGGCATCGGACTTGTGGGTCGTGCACCGGCGTGGCAACCAGGTGAACCGACAACGATTGTGAGAAGTTCTGATTTATTGGACGACGCAGAAATCATGCTCACTCCAATGCAGCCATCTGGCGACGCAGTTGCCGATGCCGCAGCAGCATCAAGCGCTTTGCAAAGTGAAGGATGGTTGTTGTTGCAAGAGTCTGACCCGCGACGCGGACAAGCAGTTGCATCAGCCGATGAAATTCTGCAAAATCAAGCCGAAGAATTTGCGCTTGGCGAATATCTGTCGGTCGCTGTTTACGACAAAGGTGGCGAGCGATGGCCCAAGATAAATGAGTCGCTTGACTTCTTCGCGTTTTTCCACGAGCCTCACTATTCAATTGTTGAAGTTGCGCCGATCGTGCCACAGCGCGTTGAACCAGGCAGAGCACCGGCAAGGCCAGTAGTTGACGAAACTCAGCCTCATCGATACGTATATATGTTGCGCGATCTTGGCACCAAGCGTCAGCCTTCAATTTTTATAACGATCGGCTCAACAATCATCTTCTTGTTGCTTTGTCGGTTGTTGCACGTTCGAGATTTGCGCTTGCGTGAAAACATCAACGCAGATGCTGGTTCGCGTTCTTCAGCGAAGAGCTAACAACAGTGGGTCAGTATCTTCCAATTGTCGTTCTAACAGTTCTGGCAATTGTTTTTGGTGTCGGCTCACTTGTTGCATCAAAACTTTTAGCGCCGCGTCGACCCAACACGGCTAAACAAGCGCCATATGAGTGCGGCATTGTGCCCAGCCTTGAGGCACCAGAACGATTTCCGGTCAGTTTCTATGTTGTTGCGATGCTGTTCATTATGTTCGACATCGAGATTATTTTTGCCTACCCGTATGCAGTTGCCAGTGAATCTTTAGGTGCTTACGGCTTCTACGAACTTGCTGCGTTTAGTGCTGTATTTTTTGTCGCGTTTGTTTATGTAGTCGCCCGGGGCGCACTTGATTGGGGTCCGACTAAGAAGGCACGTAAGTTGGTCGAAGTAGACGGCGATATTCTCTCGGCGTCACGCTCGACGACGACAACAATTCGTCGTGTCGGACTCGAAGGTCGTGAGCAAGAGAAAGTTTCTGTCTGATGGGTTTGATCCAAAATGTTGCAGATGACGGCTTGGGTGGCCTTGAACATAATTTTCTGACTGGTCGAGTCGAAGAACTCGTCAAGTGGTCACGTTCGCGATCAAGTTGGGGTGCAACCTTTGGTTTGGCATGTTGCGCCATCGAGATGATGACTGCCGGTACTGCTCACTACGACTTGGCGAGATTTGGCATGGAAGTTTTTCGTGCATCTCCGCGACAAGCCGACATCATGATCGTCGCAGGACGAGTAAGCCAAAAAATGGCCCCGGTTTTACGTCAGGTATATGACCAGATGATGGAACCAAAATGGGTTATCTCGATGGGTGTTTGCGCCAGCAGTGGCGGAATGTTCAATAACTACGCAATTGTGCAGGGCGTGGACCAAATCGTGCCCGTCGATGTTTATGCACCAGGTTGCCCACCGACACCAGAGACTTTGATTCACGCAATCGAAACTTTGCACCAGTTGATAGAAGATGGCCAGATAATGCGTCGCCGCGAATTGACAGGTGCAGGCGCTCAAGTTCATATTCAAGAAATTCCTGCAGGTATTACAACGCCTGTTTCTTTAGGGTCGCGTTGAGCCGTGTCGCAGTCATCGAATCGAGTTGCTGATGACGTGCGCTTTGTTGACAAGGCCGACTATCTAAAAACGCTCGCAAGTTTGCGCGAAGAGGGTTTTGAAATGTGCGTCGACCTGACGGCTGTCGACTATTTGACGCACCCAGGCCGCAATATTGCGCCTGAGGTTCTGGGCGAGATCACACTCGAGCGTTTTGAAGTGGTAGTTAACTTGCTTTCTCTCTCGCAGCGTCGTCGTGTTCGATTGCGCGTGCAAGTCGCCGAATCGGACGCCGTTATTGGCTCGGCTTTTGATTTGTACCCAGGCACCGAAGCGATGGAACGTGAAGTTTTCGATATGTTCGGCATCAAGTTCGATGGTCACCCAGACTTGACGCGGATTTTGATGCCAGAAGATTGGCAAGGTCATCCGTTGCGAAAAGATTACGGCATTGGCA
>BJFV01000090.1 GCA_014190055.1 Actinomycetes bacterium | reverse complement strand
GCAGTTGTTATATGAAACGCACCGCACTGCAGCGCTGTGAGACCCTCTTGCACGAGTAGTTCGCGACAATCGACAAGTTTTGCCTCGACCGCACCATAAGTTTTTGCACGCTGCGGAATTGACTCAAGATCGGTTTCGTCAGGCTGACCGATGTCGGCCGTGTATGCGTAGGGCAGCGCGCCTCGTTCGCGCATCCATGCGACTGCTGCTGAAGTATCGAGGCCACCAGAAAATGCAATGCCGACTCGCTCGCCGACCGGAAGCGAAGTTAGAACTTTTGCGCCAGAAATATTTGCACCACCCGCATTGGCTTCAGACTCTTTTTTTGCCACGACTCAACGGTACAGACCCGAGAGAGTTGAAACAGAGAGGGTTTTAAAACCCAGAAGTGACCGAGCGTCGGCGACCGGCGATTGCGGCAATCGTTGTAAGCGCTGTGCAGCCCGCAAGAACCGCCTCGCCAAGTGCAATGCCCGGCGAACGTGAAATATCGACGATGCTGGTAACGGCCAAGATCGCAGTTGCGATGAGGCCTGCGAGTGCAGCGAAACGAGATGCGCGGAGCGCTGTAACTATTACTACTGCAGGTGCCAAAAACGGCACGATCAAAAGGATTGAAAACGGCCCGTTGGTTTGGTTTGCGAGCCACCAGGTTGGCTTTCCTACCGTGTACGCAGAAATCGCCAAGGCAATCAACGAACCTGTGATCAAAAGATGTGTGGCAATAACAGCAATCGTCCACGATCTGGTGAGTGAGCCAGCAAGCAGAGTTTGATTTTGACTAGGTGGGGGAAGAGACGACATCGCAAGACCGACAATAGCCTGAGATACGTATGGCGAAGGCGAAATTCGAAAAATTGAGCGTGTTTTTCCCGATGTGGAACGAAGAGCAGTATCTGCAGCGAGCGCTCAATGCGGCACAAGAATTGTGCGACGAATTGCAAAAGTCGCAGACGATTGCTGACTATGAACTTGTAATTATTGACGATGCATCTACTGATTCGACGCCACGACTTGCCGATGCTGCAGCAGCTCAAGATAATCGAATAAAAGTTGTACACCACCCTGTAAATCGCAAACTTGGCGGCTCGATTAAGTCTGGTTTTGCAGCCTCGTCTGGTGACATCGTTTTGTACACGGATGCTGATTTGCCGTTCGACATGCGCGAGGTTCACAATGCGATTCGTTTGATGACTCAATATGAAGCTGACATCGTAAGTGCATATCGTTTTGATCGCACCGGCGAAGGATATGTGCGTGTTGTGTACTCGATGTTTTATAACTTGATGGTTCGTATTTTGTTTGGTGTGCGATTTCGTGACATCAACTTTGCTTTCAAACTGTGTCGAAAATCTGTTTTTGATCAGATTGAACTTGAAAGTGAAGGCTCGTTTATTGATGCTGAGCTGATCGTGAGCGCAAAAAAGTTGAACATGAACGTTGTGCAATTTGGTGTCGACTATTTTCCGCGCACGCGAGGTGTTTCAACTTTGAGCTCGCCGTCAGTAATCGTCAAAATTTTGCGTGAGGCCTTCAAGTTGCGCAAAAAACTGAATGCAATTAGGCCTGCTGATAGTTCTGGTTCGTCGAGGTAGCTTTCGAGATTTTTTATGAGTTTCCCTAACGACTTTCCGGACGATATTGAGGGTGTAGAGCCAGACGCATTGCCACGCATCTACTCGACGCTCGATCGATGGCGTTTTGCGTTGGTTGCTTTTGCGGTTTTGATGACGGTGATCGCGGTAGGTGTTTTGTCGAATGGCTCAGAGAACTCTTCGAGTGAAAACTCGAATCCGGATGTCGTTGTCGATACGAGTTCGGTGCCTTTAATTACCGTTCCGCTTGACCGCACTCTCGAATTGGGGATGAAAGGCGACGACGTATTACGTGTGCAACAGCGGTTAAAAGATTTACGTTTCGACCCGGGCCCGATCGATGGCGAGTTCGGGCAAAACACGGTGCAAGCGATGTGGGCGTTCGAAAAACTTGTGATGAGCGTGCCTCGTGAACGAGCCACCGGCGTGGTTACACCTTCGACTTGGGCAATTATGCAGTCGAATCTGATTATTAAGCCACGGCGCATTGCTGATTCGCCAAGCCATGTTGAGATTTATCTTCCAGAACAAGTAATGATCGTGTTCAAAAAAGACGAACCTGTTTTGATTACTCATATTTCAAGCGGCACAGGTGTGCCGTGGTGTGAAGAAGTAAAGATCGACCCGGGCGAAGAGGGCAACAAGACTGACCAGCAGATCAAGATTGGTATTTGCGGCGAGGCAATAACGCCACCAGGAATTTTTTATTTTTACAATCGCCGCACAGGTATGCGCGAAACAAAACTCGGTTCGCTTTACAACCCTGTTTATTTCAATTACAACATTGCGGTCCACGGTGCGATTTTGGTGCCTTTAAAACCGGCGTCGCACGGTTGTGTACGTATACCGATGTCGGTTGCTCGGTACTTTCCGGCGCTCGTGGCTTACGGTGACCGTGTGTATGTATTCGACGGCATCAAAGAACCTGAAGAATATGGTTCGCCAATTCCGCCGTTTGATAAGCCAGACCCGAACTATACGACGATTGCAGCAGAAACGACATTACCGACAGTTGTCTCGACAACAATTCCGACTGTCACCACTTTGCCGTCGGTTACTACTGTTGGGTCAGTGACTACGACGACTACTACAACTACTTCGTCGACAACATCTTCAACGACACCGTGAATTCACATGATTAATTACGACGAGTTTTCGATGTTCGGCGAGAATATTGCCGAATATTCACTGAACGTCACGAAGACTCCGACCGTGTCGCGAATTGCAATTCAACTTGGTGATGATCGAACACTTAGTGCGCTTAAGTGGGGCGTTGACGAACCTGAAATTTTGTTCGTACATGGAAGTGCACAAAACGCGCACACTTGGGACACAGTAATTTTGGCAATGGGAATCTCGGCGATTGCAATTGATATGCCTGGTCATGGCCACTCTTCTTGGCGCAAAGATGGCAATTATGAGCCTTCAGTATTGGCTCGTGATGTCGCCACGGCAATAGAAACTTGGGCGCCGAAGGCAAAGCTAATTGTCGGAATGTCGCTTGGGGGTTTGACGACCGTGGCGTTGGCTGGCATGCGTCCCGATCTTGCGTCGAAAATTGTTGTTGTTGATATAACTCCGGGTGTCAACTCTGAGAAATCAAAAGCGATAACCGATTTTGTAAACGGACCACAGTCTTTCGCCAGTTTTGAAGACTTACTGAAACGCACGATCGAACACAACCCAACTCGCAGCGAAAGTTCATTACGTCGCGGAATTTTGCATAATGCCAAACAACTTGAAGATGGTTCGTGGCAATGGCGGTACGACCGCTCGACGCATCCTTCGAAAGAAGATTCGGCAAAGCGGTTAGATCGGATTTCGGCCCTTTGGGGCGTGATTGAAAGTCTTAAGTCTTCAATGACCCTTGTGCGTGGCGGGATTTCGCCAGTAGTTGACGACGCCGATGTTGCTGAACTGTTGCGTCGTAAACCCGATGCAGAAGTTTTAGTAATTGACGGTGCCGGACACTCGGTGCAGGGCGATAAACCAGTCGAATTGGCAAGCGCTCTGACTCGGATGTTGCGAGGCTGACGACGTATCGTTAGCGCATGCCAAAGTTGGGTCGGCCGATCAGTTGTGAAGGTGTTGACACGCGTAAACGGTTGTTAGTAGAAGCCCGACGCAGTTTTGCCACTGAAGGTTTTGACGCGACAACCAACAAGAATTTGGCAAAAGCTGCCGGCATAACTACTGCTGCGATTTATCACTACTTTCCGTCGAAAGTTGACATGTACGTCGCAGTGTTTATGGATGTGCAAAATCTCGTATGTAAGACGATTCAAGATTCGGTCAGCGCCGATCGCGAGATCACAGAAAATATCTCGAGCATGGTCGATGCTTTGGCGACTTTGACAAGGCGAGAACCCGCAGTCGTCTCGTTTGTGCTCAGCGTCTCTGGTGAAGCGCATCGACACCCAGAACTAATGAAGGCAGTGCTGCCAGTTGGCAATCAGATTGGTCGAATTTTGCTGACCATCGCCGAATCGGCAGTTGAGCGCGGTGAGGTGAATTCAGATATTTCAGCGCGATCGCTCGAAGACATGTTGATGGTTGTTTTGGCGGGATTGGCTCGGTTCAACATGGTCTATCGCGACTCGAAGCGCACAGCCGAATTAGTTAAGTCGATGAAACTGTTGCTTGCGGGTGCAGCGTTTAGAGTTTCGGCTGCTGTCTAGCTATTAGTTTTTGTCGTCTTGTATGAGTCGGCAAAGAAGATTGCAAGGCCAACCCAAACGAAAGCAAAACCGACTACTCGAAGTGCATTGAGCTCTTCGTTGTAGACCAGCCATCCCAATAAAAAGTTAAATGTTGGCACCAGATATTGCATTGGGCCGAGCACGCTGAGGCGCACACGACGAGAAGCAGCACCGAACATGAGCAGTGGAATCGCCGTCATCAAACCAGTTAGCAACACCAAAATCCATTCGATGCCTGTTGCCATATTCGGCACTGAATCTGCGCGATCAAAAGTGAGCACCACCAAGCCGACGGCTGGCAACAACAGTGCGATTACTTCGCCTGAGAGACTTTCGAGACTTGTGAGCGGAACCTGTTTTTTGAGATATCCATAGATGCTCCAAGATGTGGCGATGAGCAGTGCACGCCAAGGTGGCTGGCCGTATGAATATGTCAAGATGGCGATTGCAAAGCTGGCGAGAAGAATAATGATGCGGTGCGAAACACGAATTGGTTCGCGTAAAACGATAAAGCCCAGCAACATCGTGAAGATCGGCGCAATGAAATAGCCGAGAGCAGTTTCGAGTACATGGTCATGGACGACGGCCCAGACATATGTTGTCCAGTTGATTGAAAGCATGATGCTTGCGAGTGCAATAGTTTTGCGAACACTTTTGTCGCGAAGTGCGCTGAACAGGTTGCGAATTTGTTTGTTGTACATCAAGATTGCGAGAAGCACGACTGCAGATGTAACGATGCGCCAACCGATAAGTTCGAATGCGTTGAAGTCTTTTAGGAACTTCCAATAAATTGTCAGGAATCCCCAAGTGATGTATGCACCGAGTGCATAGGCGATGCCCGAGCGTTCAGATGATTTAGGCACGGCTATTCACCCTAGTCAGTAGCCTTTATTTGATGGCTGACGACCTATCTAAGTTGTGGCAACAAGTCTTGGCTGATTCTGAGCGAATCAAAGGCAC
>BJFV01000089.1 GCA_014190055.1 Actinomycetes bacterium | reverse complement strand
CGCGAGATGCTCGAGTGGGCAACCGAGCACAAAGACGAACTCAAAAGACATACCCTCATTGCAACTGGCTCGACAGGCAAACTAATTGCCGATAGCACGGGGCTGACAATCGAGCGCATGCGCAGTGGGCCACTTGGTGGCGATCAGCAAATTGGCGCACGAATCTCTGAGGCCGGCATCGATATTTTGCTCTTCTTTTGGGACCCTCTCGAACCACAACCGCACGACCCCGATATTCGGGCTTTGTTGCGCATCGCAGTCGTCTGGAATATTCCGGTTGCTTGCAACCGCGCAAGTGCCGACTTTATTTTGAGTTCGCCACTTATCGGTGCGACATACCAGCGCCGCGTGCCGAAATACTAAAACGCTTACTTAAAAATTGCTTGGCGGCGGTGGCGGCCCAAAACGATTTTCACCCGCATCACCACGACGCAACACTAAATACAAGTTGTAAAACGGCACCAAAATAAACCAGCCCGCGCGATCGACATCATGCACACGACGAATCGCAACTGCAATCGACGGCAAAAGCGTGACGAGCGAACCTAAATCACCAAGCGAGCTGTTTATTGAAGAGAGCAAAATACTCAAGATCACGGTGAATAATGCCCACCACCAATATTCGGCGCGTGACGCACGGCCTTTGAAGTTTGCGTAGTTCTGAAACCCCGAACGAATTGCAGTTTGAAAGTTCATGGCTTTTAGATGTTAGTTATTCGCCGCCGGCTGGCTTCGGTTCTTTCGGCAGTGCCAAGACTCGCTCGCCCACAATGTTGCGTTGAATTTGGCTTGTGCCACCCCAAATTGTTTCTGAACGCGAAAAAAAGAAACTCGACATCATCGGCGAAGCCGGATATCCCGCTCGACGCTTGTCGCGCAACGCACCTGGCCAAGTGCCAGATGCAGGACCAGTGTCAATCAACATCGAATACGCGCCATAAATATCGAGACCGAGCTCCATCGCGTTTTGATGCATCTCTGACCAAAACATTTTGTTGCTAGCGCCGAGTGCCATCACGCCAAAATCTTTGGTGCCCGCGAGCGTTGAACTTAGCGAACGCAAACCATTGAAGCGCAAG
The DNA here is from genome assembly GCA_014190055.1 of Actinomycetes bacterium. Lineage (GTDB taxonomy): Bacteria > Actinomycetota > Acidimicrobiia > Acidimicrobiales > Ilumatobacteraceae > BACL27. The sequence goes on along the minus strand of BJFV01000089.1, from coordinate 4,246 downwards.
ATTTGAATTTTTGTGTAGTACTGCATCAATCGCTGACGAATTGATGCGTCGTTAATTTTGCCGTTTGCTTTGGCCTGAGCAACAAACAATTTATATTCTTCTTCAAATCGTCGAAAACCAGTTGTCGCACTCATGCCACGCTCGAAAGCCAAGGTGCTGTTGGCAACTTTCCATCCGTTATTTACGCCGCCCACCACATTGTCTTTCGGGCAACGCGCATCAGTGAAGAAGACTTCGCAGAACTCTGCAGTGCCATCAGGTTGAGTAATGCCACGCACTTCAATGCCCGGTTGTTTCATCGGCACCAATAAATATGAAATGCCTTTATGCTTCGGCGAATCTTTGTCGGTGCGAGTTAGCAAAAAGCAATAGTCGGCATGATGACCTTGCGTTGTCCAAACTTTTTGTCCGTTGATCACCCATTCATCTCCGTCAAGCACTGCAGTCGTCTTGACGCTTGCAAGGTCGCTGCCTGAATTGGGCTCACTGAAGCCTTGGCACCAGCGCATTTTGCCACTCAAAATTTTGGGCAAGAACTCGCGCTTTTGTTCTTCTGTGCCCCACTGCAAAAGTGTCGGCCCAACAAGAGTGTCGCCAAAAAAATCGGCACGCATCGGCGCGCCCGCATTGGCAAATTCTTCTGCAAGCACCACACCTTCAAGAACTGACAAACCTTTGCCGCCATATTCCTTTGGCCAGGTCGCACAAATCCAACCGCCATTAAACAATTTCTCAGCCCAAGTCTCGTTAAATTTCTTGCGCTCTTCAGGCGACATTTCGTAGCCCTCTTCAAACCAGCGCGGTGGCAAATTGTCTTTCAACCACTGCCGAATCTCTGCTCGTCTTGCTTCGGCTTCGGGGGTATATGTCAACATCTTGCCCTCTATTGTTGCCGTTTTCGGTGGCGTAAGTCCACTTGGGTCAATGAGAATTTCGGCTCACTCACTAGGCTTGCGAAATGGTCGAAGTTGCCGAACGTTGGACACACCAATGGAAAGAACTCTACGAAGAAGTCATCAACACTGGTCTTTGCACGGGATGTGCCGGTTGCGTAATTTCTTGTCCTCACGATGTAATCGGCTACGAGCACGAAGAAGGCAAATACAAACCGTTTCACCTTGAAGAAGAACTCGGACTCGACAACTGCATTCACGGAGAAAAGGGTTGCACGAGTTGCACCCGCGCTTGCCCTCGGTTTCGCGCCTGGGAGCCCGAGGCCGACATGCATTTGTTTGGTCGCCAACGCAAAGATGAAGAAATGTACGGTCAGTATCGCCAGTTGCTTCTCGTTCGCGCCGCAGATGAAGTGACCCACAAAAAAGGTCAAGACGGCGGTTTCGTCGGCGCAATGCTGATTTGGTTGCTCAAGCACGACTACATCGACGCCGCTCTCACAAGTTTTGTCGAAGGTGACGGCTCTTCATGGAAGGCTCTGCCTGGTCTCGCACGCACACCCGAAGAAGTGCTTGCATCTTCAGGCAGTCGTTACACATATTCGGCGAATACTTTGGCGATGCGCGATGCTGAAAAAGAAGGTTTGAAGCGACTCGCCCTCGTCGGCATGAGTTGCCAATCGTCAGCTTTGCCAATCATGTGGAAGCGCAAAGCCGGCAAAGTCGGCAAACCCTTTTTGTTCAACATCGGCTTGTTGTGTTCAAAAACTTTTGATGATGCAATTTTTGAAGAACTATTTTTGGCCAAATACGGCTTGAAAAAAGAAGAAATGGTCAAAATGAATATCAAAGGCGTCTTTCAAATCTGGATGCGCGACGGCTCGTATCACGAAATAGATCTCAAAGAATGCCACAAGTGGACGCGCGAAGGTTGCAAAATGTGTCCAGACTTTGCTGCAGAGCATGCCGATATTTCAACTGGCGGCATCGGCGAAGACAACGACTGGACTCTCTGCGTTGTGCGCACCGAACTTGGCGAAGAAGTGATGAACCGCATGATCAAAGATGGTTCTGTTATTGCACGTCCTGCCGAAACTGATGCAACGGCAATGAAACTGTTGCGTCTACTCAGCATTGTCAGCCGTCGACGTTGGCCAGAGTTTGCCAACAAGGCGGTGAGCGTTGGCGTTCCGCCTCCTAAAAAGAAGGCTGACGGCTCGGCGCCAGCAGCACACTAAACAATTTCATGGACGCAAGCATTTTTCGTGATGCTCTGACGGCGCTTGCCGGCGTTGCAACTGGCGTTATGTCGGGCACTTTTGGTGTTGGTGGTGCGGTTATTTCGACACCCGCGATTCGAGCCTTGGGTTGCTCTGCCGCACTCGCTGTCGGCACAACACTGCCTTCAATTTTGCCCGGCGCCATAACCGGTTCATGGCGCTATCGAAATGGCGAACTAATTCAATGGAAGGTTGTTGCGTTCACTGCACCAAGCGGCATTGTTGCAGCAATTCTCGGCGCTTGGGTTTCGCCTCGCGTGCCGGGCGACGGTCACCTATTAATGGTGTTTACGGCGCTGCTCTTGATGTGGAGTTCGATCAACATGATTCGCAGCGTTTCGCCCACCAAGTCACGCGAGCAAAGCGATTCGGCGGCAGCCGGAGATGTCAAACCAAGTTTTCGCAGTTCACAAGGTTTTTTATCAACCCTGACTGGTCTTATCGCCGGCGGACTCTCGGGTCTGCTTGGTGTTGGTGGGGGCATCATCATGGTGCCATTGTTTCGTCGTTGGCTTGTGTTGCCGATGAAGAATGCAGTTGCAACTTCTTTGATCTGCGTCGGTTGTTTTGCGATTCCGGGCACGATCACCCACTCGATTGAAGGCGGCATCGATTGGCGATATGCGATCTGGCTGACGATCGGCGTTGTTGTTGGCGCGCCGTTCGGGTCAAAGATGGCTCTCAAGATGAGCGACAAAAAACTTCAACGTGTTTTTGGTTTGTTCTTGGCTGCGGTCGCCGTTGCTTACGGTGGCGGCGAACTTCTCGCTTTGTAGTTTCAGCGCGCTAAGTTCACTGCTGTCTTAAATACACTGTCAAACATTTTTTCGGTGAGTTTGCCCGTGAACGTATTTTGCTGACTCGGATGATATGAGCAAACGATTTTGTACTTCTCGTGATTCACGACGACACCATGACCGAACTTTGGACGAGGTCGAATTTCGAGCTCATCACAGACTGCGGTCAGCGAAAATGAACCCAAACAGATAATTACTTTGACTTGATTCAGCAACTCAATTTCGCGTGTTAAGAACTTCGAGCACTTCTTGCGCTCGTTCGGCGTTGGTTTATTGTCTGGTGGCGCACAACGAACCGCTGTCGAAACCCAAGCATTTTTTAGTTTTAAACCGTCATTGCGCGAAATTGATTCAGGCTGCGATGCCAGTCCTGCTTTATGCATCGCCCTAAACAACCAGTCACCACTGCGATCGCCGGTGAAAATTCGACCTGTGCGATTAGCGCCGTGTGCGCCGGGGGCAAGGCCCAAAACAAGAATTTTTGCTCGCACATCACCAAAACCTGCAATCGGCTTTCCCCAATAAATTTCACTTGCGTATGATGCTCGCTTTTCAACTGAAACTTTCTCGCGCCATTTCACGAGTCGCGTGCACTTGTGACATTCGGTTATCTCTGCTGCAAGTTTGTTGAATTCACTTTGAATTGCCACAACACGAGATTATGCGCTGTGGCGATAGTTTGAACATCTGAAATGACGACCAAAAAAACTAAGCCACAGCCTTCAACGGTGATCATCATGGTGCGTCATGGCAAAACACCGAGCACGGGCAAATTATTGCCAGGTCGCGCCGCTGGCCTGCATCTAAGCGACATCGGTCAAAACGAAGCGATTGAAGTTGCCAAACGATTGAGCAAACTAAAGAAAGTCTCAGCGATCTATTCTTCGCCACTCGAGCGTGCGCGCGAGACTGCTGCCCCGATCGGCAAAATTCTCGATAAAAAAATTGTTATCAACAAAGGGTTGCTCGAGTGCGACTTCGGCAAGTGGACGGGCAAAGAACTCGGCAAGTTAATGAAATTGCCGGAGTGGTCAACCGTTCAACGTGCGCCAAGCACTTTTCGGTTTCCGAATGGTGAAAGTTTCACCGAAATGCAAAATCGAATGGTCTCGACTCTCGATGACTTACGCAAAGCCCACCCGGGCGGCATTGTGATTTGTGTTTCGCATGCCGACCCAATCAAAGCAGCCGTTGCCCACGCGATGGGCACGCACCTCGATTTGTTTCAGCGCATTGTTATCAGCACTTGTTCGGTGAGTGCAGTTTCTTATTCTGC
>BJFV01000088.1 GCA_014190055.1 Actinomycetes bacterium | reverse complement strand
CCGATTTTGGATGTGATTTTTGCGATCATTCGTCGCACGCGAAGCGGTGTGGGTTTTGCAACTGCTGACACTGGGCACTTGCATCATCGATTAATCAAATTGGGGCACGGACCACGTCGTGCGGTTGTGATTCTGTGGCTTTGGACGGCACTGCTTTCGGGATTTGTTTTGTATCCGGCACTTTCTGATGGGCCAACGAACCTGTGGCCATTTTTGTTTGTGGCATTGGCATTAGGTGGTTTCACCCTGTTTCATGACAAGGTTTGGTCGCGAAACAAAGACTCAAACCAGGTCGCGAGTTAAGCGACCAGCCAGTCAGCGAAACTGGCACAAGTTCACGAAGTAGCCAGTTTGCGCTGTTTGAGGCTTTGCGTCTAGTTTGTATTTCCGTTCACAAGCGCCAGGCAAATCTGCTTGGTGAAATCTAATTGAGGCTCAACGTTGAAACTCTTGCCAACTCGTAAACCGGTCGCGCGAACTGCAGTTTCATCGCACGATTCGCTTGGTCGAGGCGTTGAGATCGCCGTAAGCGTCGGAGTTTTTTTCGTAATCGGTTTGATGTTGGACAACTCGTTTGGAACAAAACCAGTTTTCATCATTGTGTGCACTTTGTTTTCGATGCTCGGTAGTTTTGCGAGGCTTTGGTATGTCTACGACATCGACATGCAGAGACAAGAGATTAAGCGACGCGAGTCGGCGACCAGCCACATGCGTGGTGCTGAAATTTTGGCAGAGAAGTAGTAGATGATGGCGATCGATACAGACACAAAGATTTCAATTTTGTCGATGCGTGACACAGGGCCGGCGCCCGAAGCGGCGCTTGCACGCGACATCGTTAAACGTGGATTGATTGCATCACCGATTTTGCTCGGTCTGTCTGCTGCGTTTTGGGGATTGAACGGCGCGTACTCATGTGCGTATGCGTTGGCGATTGTTTTCGGAAATTTTGGCTTGGCAGCAGCACTTGTGGCGTACGCAGCCCGAATTTCGTATGCGTTGATGATGGCGTCAATGATGTTTGGCTATCTGTTGCGCATGGGTCTAGTCGCAGTTGCGGTTTTTGCAGTTCGAAACCTCGATTGGGTCGAGTTCATTCCGCTTGGATTGACAATTATTGTTGCGCATTTAGGTTTATTGTTCTGGGAAATGCGATATGTTTCTTTGTCGCTTGCGTACCCAGGACTTAAGCCAAGAAAACAATCTAAAGATAAATCAACACAACAATCTGAAAGCATTACACGATGATCATTAACAGCATTTTGTCGTTTGAGTTTCCGCCAATTAACGAATTGTTGCGTTGGCGCGATGTTGTGCCGGGCTTGAACAAGGTTGGTCTGATTGCAATCGCTTCTGCATTGATCGGTACGTTGATTTTTCTTTCGGCAGCGCGCAAAGATCCGAAGGTTGCGCCGAAGGGCACTCGCAACTTGGCCGAAGTCATCGTTGAATTTATTGAGAACAACATCATCATGCAGACGATGGGTCGCGATGGTTTGGGCTGGACACCGTTCTTGTTGACATTGTTCTTGTTCGTCTATCTGTGCAATGTGCCTGGCATTATTCCTTTTATTCAGATGCCGGCCACTGCACGTATGGCAATACCGATGTTTTTGGCCGTGCTGGTGTGGGTTGTGTTCAACGCGCAAGGCATTCGACATCAAGGACCGATTGGATATTTCAAAAATCTGATGTTTCCACCGGGCGTGCCAAAAGCGCTTTACATCTTGATCACTCCGATCGAGTTGATTTCGACTCTGATCATTCGTCCGTTCTCGCTTGCAGTGCGACTTTTCGCCAACATGTTGGCAGGTCACTTATTGCTCGTAATTTTCGCCCTGCTCAGCGAGGCACTGTTTCAAGCACGCGACAAGATTTTGATTCCGATCGGTGTGTTTCCATTCTTCATGTTGGTCTTCTTGACCGGATTCGAAGTTTTGGTTGCATTCTTGCAGGCGTATATTTTCACAATTCTCGCGGCGGTATATATTGCCGGCGCAGTACATCCAGAGCATTAAGTAAGTAATTAATAACAACCAGACAGGAGACACAAAAAATGGAAGCACTATCAAAGATCGTCAAGGCGGCTGCTGAAGCCGCAACTGGCGACGAGAAGAACATTGCTGCTGCAGGTTCCGCAGGTTTTGCCTACGGTCTTGCCGCAATCGGACCGGGCATCGGTATCGGAATGATTTTCGGAAGCGCGATTGAGTCGATGGCTCGTCAGCCAGAAGCAGCAGGCATGGTTCGCACCACGATGTTTCTTGGTGTTGCGTTTACTGAGGCGCTTGCGCTTATCGGTTTCGTTGTCGTAATTCTTCTCAAGTACGCATAAGAGACTTCATGCTCACTGCGTTTGTCTACACCAACTCGTTTTCTGAGGTGCGCGTCTCGTTGGACGCCGTATCGGCTGAAACCGGAAGCGAAGAGGGCGTACCAGTAGGACCTGGGCCGAACCCGATCTCACCAGAGGTTAAAGAGTTGGTATGGGGCGCTGGGTCGTTCATCGTATTTTTGATCTTGATGCGGCTGTTTCTTGTGCCGAAGGTGCGCAAGGGAATGGCGAGTCGATACGAATCGATTCAAGCAGATCACGAATATGCGACGAGCACACGTGACGGAGCTCAAGCAGATGTTGCGCGATATGAAGCAGCAGTTGCTGAGATTCGTAACGAGGCTGCGCGTCGACTTGAAGCCGCGCGACAAACATTGGATAAAGAGCGATCTGCAAAGATCGCGGAAGTTAATGCGCAGATCGCCTCACGTCGGGCCGAAGCTGAGTCTGAAGTTGCGGCTGCTCGTGCCGCAGCGCAAGGTCAGATTGTTTCTGCAGTAACTGCTGTTACGACTCGTGCAACACAAATTGCAGTTGGGGTGTCTCCCGACAATGCAGTTGTGACGCGATCTGTGCAGCAAGCAATGGAAGGAAGTCGTTCGTGAATTTGTTTGTAACGGCATTGCTCGCGGTCGAAGACCCGACCCAAACACACCACTGGTTGTTGCCTGAGACTGCAGAAATTATTTATGGCGGTCTCGCTTCGGTGATTGTTTTTGGTGGTCTCTTTAAATTTGCGGGACCGATGGTCAAGAAATCGATGAAGGCGCGCACAGAAAAAATTCAAAAAGAACTTGATGGTGCAGCGGCTGCTCGAAGCAAATCTGAAACAGATGCTGCTGGTATTCGTCAAGCGCTTGGCGATATTGAGGCTGAGCGTCGCAAGATCTTGGCCGAAGCAGACGCGCAAGCGACTGCAATCTTGGCTGACGGTCGCGCTCGTTTGACAAAAGAAGTAGCCGAACTTGAGGCAAAAGCTGCGGCCGACTTGGCGGCGGCGCGTGGCCGAAGTGGTGAAGAACTTCGTGGCGAGATTGCTCGGTTGTCGAGTGCTGCGACATCATCGGCAGTTGCCGCAAGTCTCAATGAGCGTGCGCAACAAGAACTGATCGAGAGTTTTATTAAGAGCGTAGGAGCAGCAAAATGAGCGACGCACGCATTGAGGCGTATAGCCGAGCATTATTTGAGGTTGCTCAAGCTGAGGGTAATTTGTCGGTTGTTGAAGACGAATTGTTTCGCATGGCGCGAGCAGTTGAGTCGAGTGAGCAATTGCGCGGCATATTGACCGACGCAACGATTCCGGCTGAGCGTCGTCAGCAAGTTGTAGAGCAGTTGTTGGGTGGCAAAGCAAGCAATACGAGTGTGCAACTTGTTTCGCTGATTGTTGGATCTGGTCGCGGGCGAGACTTGCCAGCGATCGTTGATCGTCTTGTGCAACGTGCATCGAGCGAGCAGCAGCGCGAAGTTGCAGAAGTTCGAAGCGCAGTTGCATTGTCTGACGATCAAACAAAACGTCTGGCAGAAGCGTTGAGCAAATCAACTGGCCGCAAACTAAATCTCAAAGTCGTAGTTGATCCGTCAGTGCTTGGTGGATTGGTTGCAACTGTCGGCGATGAAGTAATCGACGACACTGTGCGCACTCGACTTGAACAAATTAAGACCCGAATCTGAAATAGTTCTGAAAGGACATACACAACATGGCTGATCTCACACTCTCTGCGAGCGATATCGCGGCGGCAATTACAAAAGGTCTCGATGGCTACAAGCCGTCGGTCGAGGCACGTACGGTTGGTCGCGTAACTGAAGTTGGTGACGGTATTGCGCGTGTAAGTGGTTTGCCAGATTGCGCAGTTAACGAGTTGCTTGAATTCGAAGACGGCACTGTTGGTTTGGCATTGAACCTTGACGAAGACTCGATCGGTGTTGTTGTGCTCGGTGAAGCAGAATCGATTGAAGAAAATCAGACTGTTAAAGCAACTGGCCGAATTTTGTCGGTGCCAGTTGGTGACGCAATGTTGGGCCGAGTCGTCAACGCACTCGGCCAGCCGATCGACGGCAAGGGCGACATTGTTGGCGCGACGATGCGTCGTGTTGAAGTGCAAGCGCCAGGCATCATGGGTCGAAAGCCGGTGCACGAGCCGCTGCAAACCGGTATCAAAGCGATTGACGCGATGACTCCGATTGGTCGTGGTCAACGCGAACTGATCATTGGTGACCGCAAGACCGGCAAAACAACAGTTGCTATTGACACGATTCTGAACCAACGCGGTTTGGGCGTGAAGTGCATTTATGTTGCGATCGGACAAAAAGGTTCGACGATTGCGCAAACTGTTGAAGTTTTGCGTCAATTTGGTGCGCTCGAATACACAGTTGTTGTTGCTGCGCCGGCTTCAAACCCAGCGCCGTTCAAATATTTGGCACCATACGCGGGTTGCGCGATGGGTCAGCAGTGGATGGAAAACGGTGAGCACGCACTTGTTGTTTACGACGACTTGTCGAAGCAAGCCGAGGCATATCGCCAGATCGCGTTGTTGTTGCGTCGTCCACCAGGTCGCGAGGCCTACCCAGGTGACGTGTTCTATCTGCACAGCCGTTTGCTTGAGCGCGCTGCGAAGTTGAGCGATGAACGGGGCGCTGGTTCGTTGACTGCGTTACCAGTAATCGAAACAAAAGCTGGTGACGTTTCTGCTTACATTCCGACGAACGTAATTTCAATTACAGACGGTCAGGTTTATTTGCAAGACAACTTGTTTAAGTCGGGTGTTCGTCCGGCCGTTGACGTAGGTATCTCGGTTAGCCGTGTAGGTGGTGCTGCGCAGATCAAAGCGATGAAGAGCGTTTCGGGTACTTTGAAACTCGACTTGGCGCAGTTCCGCGAACTTGAGGCGTTTGCAACTTTCGGTAGTGAACTTGATGCGATTTCAAAAGCGCAGCTTGAGCGTGGATATCGCTTGGTTGAGTTGTTGAAGCAGCCACTCAACTCGCCGATGCCAGTCGAAGAACAAGTCGTTTCGATTTTTGCGGGAACCAAGGGCTATCTTGACGACATTCCGGTTGGTGATGTGCGCC
>BJFV01000087.1 GCA_014190055.1 Actinomycetes bacterium | reverse complement strand
TTGATTTTGGCAAAATCAAATCACAGGTCAACAACTCTTCGACAAACTGTGCCGCGCTGGCCACGATTGTGCCGTCAGCAGCCAAGATCATCGATCCACCGTCAAATACGAGTTCGTCTTGTCCACCTACTTGGTTGACGTAGGCCACGACACACTCGCCGTCGCGAGCACGCGTACTTAACATTTCGCGACGCGCACCAATCTTGCCCGCATGAAACGGCGAGCCGTTGATGTTTAGGTTGAGCACTGCTCCCAATGAAGCCTGTACTGAAACTGGTCCTTGCGAGTCCCAGATGTCTTCACAAATTGTGACCCCGATACAAGCACCTTTGATATTGAACAAAGGATTGTGGATACCTGGCGTGAAATATCGTTGCTCGTCAAAAACGTTGTAGTTAGGTAGCAAGTGTTTGCGGTAGACGCCAACTATTTTCTGGTTCTGGCAGATTGCCGCTGCGTTGTAAAGCTCCCCAGATTTTTGGCCCTGTTCAACAAAACCAATAACTGCAAATGTCTCGCCAATTGACTTCACAATTTCTGCAAGAACGAACTGATTCTCAGCAACGAAGCCTTGCTTCAGAACTAGATCTTCGGGCGGATAACCAGTAATCGACAGTTCAGGAAAAGCGACAACATCACATCCGGCATCAGCGGCCTGGTTGTAATAGTCCAAAATTTTGGCCGCATTTTCACGCAACGCACCCACAGTTGGGTTGATTTGGGCAAGCCCTACGCGAAGTTTGGCGAATTCGGCCACGCAATCAGGCTACCTAGCCAAAAACTTCACACTCCGTTTACAAACGGGCAATGGTCAAGAAACGGCGATCGGCAAAACTTACAGGGTTAGAAATTTGCCGCCGTGGCGAATTCAAGATTGAGAGGAAACTAAATGGCATATCAAGCTGAGTACATCTGGATAGACGGTGTTGAACCAACACCAACTTTGCGATCAAAAACAAAGATCATTGAAAACGGCACCAAAGCTTTGCCAATTTGGGGATTCGACGGATCTTCGACAAGCCAAGCAACCGGCGAAGCTTCGGACTGTATTTTGAATCCAGTATTTAGTTGCAAAGATCCGATTCGCGGCGGAAAAAATGTTCTTGTCATGTGCGAAGTTCTAGTTGCATCAACGGGCAAGCCGCATCCAACAAATACTCGTGCGCAGTGCGCCGAAACTGCCAAGCGATATGCCGATCAAAAAATGATTTACGGCATCGAGCAGGAATACACAATGATGCGACTCAATGGTCGTCCATTTGGTTTTCCAGAACTTTCAGGTGAACCAGCGCCGCAAGGTCCTTACTATTGCGGTGTCGGAGCCGGCCGAGTAATGGGTCGAGAGATTGTCGAGATTCACACCGAGATGTGTCTCGAAGCAGGTCTGCACATTTCTGGAACAAACGCCGAAGTTATGCCTGGCCAATGGGAATTTCAAGTTGGTCCGCTTGATGCACTCAGCGTGAGTGACGAGTTGCATGTTGCGCGATGGTTATTGCACCGCATCGCCGAAGACTACGACGTGGTTATCTCGCTCGACGCAAAACCTCAAAAAGGAGACTGGAACGGCGCAGGTTGCCACACCAACTTCTCAACAAAGGCAATGCGTTCGAACTACAAAGCGATTGATGACGCTTGCAAGGCACTTGGCACACGAATCAACGAGCATGTCAGCAACTATGGACACGACATTGAAAGTCGTCTCACCGGCAAACACGAAACTGCTCCGTACAACAAGTTCAGTTACGGTGTTTCAAACCGCGGTGCATCTGTGCGAATTCCATGGCAGGTTGCGCGCGATCAAAAGGGTTACGCCGAAGATCGTCGTCCAAACGCGAACATGGATCCATACGTCGTTACGCAGTTGATTCTTGAAACTGTGTGTGGTCAATCTTCGCCAGCAAAGAGCGCCTCAAAAAAGAAGTCAAACACGACGACAAAGAAAAAGGCGAAAAAGAAGTAAGCACGAATCTGTAATCCCAAATATCCCAATAATCCAATAGTCCTGCCGCCGTTGCCCGAGTGAAACTCGAGGTCGCGGCGGCAGACTGTATTTATGCAAATCGAGCGAAAAGAGCGCTGAGATGATTGAGCAGCAACGCGATTATGTACTTCGCACAGTTGAAGAGCGCGGCATTCGCCTAGTTCGTTTATGGTTCACCGATGTTCTCGGCAACCTGAAGAGTTTCGCGATTAGCCCAGCCGAAATGGAGAACGCACTCAATGACGGCATGAGTTTTGATGGCTCGGCGATTGATGGTTTCAGTCGTGTGCAAGAAAGCGATGTTTTGGCCTTGCCCGACCCAAACACATTTGAAGTTCTGCCGTGGGTCGACCCTAAAGGCGCCGAAGCCCGAGTGTTTTGCGACATCGCAAAACTTGACGGCACGGCATTCGACGGCGACCCAAGACAAGTGTTGCGACGCAATTTGAACAGCGCTCGAGAACTTGGCTATCAGTTTTATATCGCGCCAGACATCGAATACTTTTACTTCGATCCACCGAAAATTGATTCACGACCAGTGCCGCTTGACGAAGGTGGCTTCTTCGATCTGACAAGCAACGACATCACTAGCTCATTGCGCAAAGAAACAATTCGAACTCTCGAAACAATGAGCATTCCGGTCGAATACAGCTTTCACGAAGACTCACCTAGCCAGCACGAAATTGATTTGCGCCACACAGACGCTTTGACGATGGCCGACAGCGTGATGACATTTCGACTTGTCGTCAAAGAGATTGCCGCTCTTCATAATGTGCATGCAACGTTTATGCCCAAGCCACTTGAAGGAGTGCAAGGTTCGGGCATGCACCTTCACTTGAGTTTGTTTAAAGACGAACAAAACGCTTTTTATGACAGCGAAGACCCATACAACTTGTCGGTCACGGCAAAACAATTCATGGCAGGTCTACTGCGACATGCCGCAGAGATAACTGCGGTCACCAACCAAAATGTAAACAGTTACAAGAGACTTGTGCCGGGTTTCGAAGCACCTGTTCATATTTCATGGGCGCGCAATAACCGCAGCGGTCTGATTCGTGTGCCAATTGCGAAACGAAACAGCGATCAGGCAACGCGCATCGAATATCGCTCACCTGACCCGGCGTGCAATCCATATCTAGCCTTCTCGGTAATTCTCGCCGCCGGTTTGCGCGGTATTCAAGAAGGTTACGAACTTCCGACTGAAGCAGACTCAAACTTGTTCGAAATGGGCGACGACATGTTGGCCAAACTCGGCATCGAGCAGTTGCCTCAGTCGCTTTCTGACGCGCTGCGCGTCATGGAGCGATCAGAACTCGTCGCTGAAGCACTCGGCGAGCATATTTTCGAGTGGTTCTTGCGCAATAAACGCGCTGAATGGCGTGGCTACAAAACACACATCAGCCAATACGAATTGAACCGCTATCTTCGGTCGCTCTAAATTTGACCATGCCTAGCGACGACGAAAAACTGCTCGCAGTATTTCCAGATCCTGCGCCGATCGACGTTGCTCGAACACTCGACCTCTCGGGTTATTCATGGAAGGCGATCAATTCAAGTCAAGCATTAGACAAACTTGAACCAAGTTCTGGCTGGTTTGGCGCAGTGGTCGACTGCAGCCAAGACCCAGAGTCAGCATGGGCAATTTGTCGCGCGTTGCGCCGACGCGACAATCGTGTCGATCGCATCATTGTTTTGGTGTCGGGTGCGCAACTTGCCGACCTCGAAATGCGCGACGACCTGTTTGACGACTTTTGTCTTGCGCCAATTCACCCTCGCGAACTTGACTCTCGACTGCGCCATTTGTTTTACACCGAGATGGCAGCGTCTCGTGAGTCACTAATTGAATACAGCGGATTGATACTCAACACCGAGACTTACCAAGCATCGTTTGGCGGAAAGCCACTTGATTTGACTTACATGGAGTACGAATTGTTGAAATTTTTGGCACAAAACCCCGGAAAGGTTTTCAGTCGAGAAGTATTGCTATCTCGAGTTTGGGGATACGAATATTACGGCGGTGCTCGAACGGTCGACGTTCACATTCGCCGACTTCGCGCCAAACTAGGCGAAGAGCACGCCAACCTGATCGAAACCGTTCGCAGTGTTGGCTACCGCTTCGGCCAATCTAAGTGGGGCTAAAAAATACTGTTGGCGATTGCCGCAAAGCCAAACAAAATAAAAAATACGCTGGCTACGCGCTGAACAATTCTTAGGTTGAATCTTTTCTGCAATGCCGAACCAGCGATAACTGCAATTGCTGAGACTGCACAAAGAGCACTTGCTGCACCAATCGCAACGCCGACAGAGTCATTCATTCGCACCGAAAATCCGACCGTCGCAAGTTGGGTTAGATCGGCAAATTCAGCCACCAAAATTGTGCTCATAGAGAGATAAACAACCTGAAAGAAATTTTTTGACTGATTAGTCGAATCACTTTGTAAATGCTCTTCGCTCGACGAGCGAAACATGAGAATACCTGAAACCAAAAATACGAGGCCAACAAGCAAGTGAATTGGGCGCTCCGGCAATTTAGAAAGCGCCGACCCAAATAAAACGGCGATTACAACATGCGTGCAATATGCAATGCTCACTCCGACCCAAACCGCAAGCGGTCGACGTAAACGGGTGGCAAGCATGAGGGTCGCAAACATCGTTTCATCAGGTAGTTCCGCTAAAAAAATTACGACAAAGACGACCAGTGCGTTACCTACCGACGATGTCACGAAGACAATTTAGTGTTTAATGCACAAGAATCCAGGCGAGCAAACTCTGCTTTTACCTGCGAGAATTGAATTATTCATGAACGCACAATCAGTTGAAACTCAACTTGATCTGAGCCTGACCGGCATGTCGTGCAATGCATGTGCAATGACAATCGAAAAAGGACTCAAAAAGATTCCGAGTGTTCAGGCAACCGTCAATTACGCCACCGAGTCTGCCCGTGTCAGCTTTTCTGACAAAGAAACGAGCGCAAACGAAATAATCGATGTTGTTAAGTCACTCGGCTACAACGCTCGTCTGCTCGAGAACACAACCACTGAAATGCTCGAAACAGAGGTGAGTGAACGCGTCTCGATGCTTTTGACCCGACTTACAGTGTCGATGATTTTTGGTCTTCCAGTTGTAATCATTTCAATGTTCGCCGCACTGCAATTTAAAAACTGGCAGTGGCTCGCACTTGCGTTGAGCCTTCCAGTTGTCACATGGGGTGCATGGCCATTTCATCGTGCCGCACTGATGAACGCTCGACATCGCGCCACGACTATGGACACGCTGATCTCGATCGGAGTATTCGCATCGGCGGCTTGGTCATTCTGGGCAATCGTGTGGGGCGATGCAGTCGAGCATGTCTATCGCGGGTCTTCTCATGCGATGGACATGACGGGCCTTGTGATGAAATCTGGCGACAGCACTCATGTT
>BJFV01000086.1 GCA_014190055.1 Actinomycetes bacterium | reverse complement strand
ACTATCGGTTTGATCTGGCGTCGGTCGTGGCCGTTCGCTGAAATGTTTGTTGACATTGCCGAAAAAATCGGCAAGAACAATCGATTTTCACAAAACGTAAGTTCTTAGTTACTAAGCGCTTTTCTTACTCGCAACTGCCGACAACAGTGCGGCTGTCTGCGCCGCCAGACATGTCTCCGTTTTCGTCGACCACAATCATGTTTGCATGACCAAAACCCGAGTCAAGTCGAGGGCGTTGCTCTACTTGGTGTCCTCGCGATGCGAGTTCGCGTAGCCAACTTTCTGGTGCGTGTCCTTCGACTTGCACGGTCGGTGGTGATTGTGACGACCAAGTGTCGAAACCGGTGGTTGGCCCACGAAGCACCCAACGACCGGCATCGACAATTTCTGCTGGCTTACGGGCGGCACCGCCAGTTCGCAACAGCCGAGTAATGAGTTGCAAAATTATTTGGGGTTGAGCATCGCCGCCCATTGTTCCGAGAACTGAAAGAAGAGAATTGTCTTTGCGAGTGATCAACGCGGGGCACAACGTATGAGGTGGTTGTCGACCAGCCGCAAGTTCAGATGCGTGCCCACGCATCAATGAAAAACCGAGACCGCGATTGTGCAAGTTAATGCCGGTTCGTTGCTCGACAAGCCCAGAGCCAAAACCCGACGCATTCGAGTTAATCAAAGAAACACCCATTGAATTGCGGTCGACTGCACACATATATGTAGTGTCACCGTCTCTGCCCACATGGTGGCGCGGCGATGCAGATTGCGGGTTGATCAGCGACTTGCGTTTGACGAGGTCTTTGAGAGTGGCGCCAAGGTCGGCGCGGTCGTGAAGAACTTCGGTTCGGTCGTAACCGACTGCTGTTGATGCCTCGATCAGCAGGTGAGCCCACTGCGCATCATTCGGGTCATCAGGAAGATCAAGTTGCTCGCTGATTGCGAGTGCTGCCAAAAACAAATATCCCTGCGATGGGGCAGCAGTCGACCAAACACGATGACCGTATACGTCAATTGAAATTGGTTGATCCCACGTTGCGCTTGCGCTTGCAAGATCTTCTCGTGTGTACATGCCGTTTGCCATTTCAATTAGGCCCTCGGCGAACTCGCCTGCATAAAAAGCATCGCGACCGTGTGTGGCAACCGCACGAAGAGTGCGCCCGACACCTGGCCGCTTGATAGTTGGCGCAACTTCTGTTGTCGATGAGTGAAGATCTTTAAAATTTTGTTTCAATGAGTCGTCAAGTCGTTTAAACGAGTTGATTAAAAGTGGTGAAGACCGAAAACCATTTTCAGCAAGACCAATTGCATCGCTAAACAAAAGTTCGAGGGGCAAAGTGCCAAAGCGTTCATGAAGGGCGAGCCATCCGGCAACACATCCGGGCACAGTTACCGAATTGAAGTTCGCATTCATTGGCACGTGTGTAAAACCTTGCTGACGTAATTGTTCTGGGTTGACACCAGAACCAGCACGTCCAGCGGCATTCAGCGAGTGCACTTGACCATCGACGTGAACTAATGCGAATAGATCGCCGCCCATGCCGCAAAGATGTGGTGCGACAACCGCCATTGCGGCGCTTGTTGCAATCGCAGCATCAACTGCATTGCCGTTTTGTTCGAGAATGCGCACGCCAGCTTTTGTCGCTAAGGCGTCTGCACTCGAGATCATCTCATCACCTTAGGTGGCGCGTGTTGGTACGCGCGACTAGAAGGTGGTGGTGCTTTTAAATTGTCCGACGAGGTCGGACTTTATTTAGCGCTTCTTTTTTGCTGCTGGCTTAGCAGGAGCAACAGGCTTGCGCACTGTCACGATTTTTGGTGGCTTAGCAACACCGAGTGCGATGTCTTTGAAGCCCTTGAGTGCGGTGATCTTGGCAACAGTCTTTGCCTTCACTTGCACTTGCTCACCAGTTGCCGGGTTACGAGCCATGCGGGCTGGTCGGTACTTCTTCGCGAATTTCGCGAAACCCGAAATGTTGACGACGTCACCCTTGGCAACTGCGGCCAAGATTACGTCAATTGTGCCTTCGACGACAGCAGTTGCTGTCTTCTTGTCGACGTCGGCGTGGATAGCTACTGCTTGGATGAGGTCACGTTTTTTCATATGTCTCAAAGGTATTAGATGGTCAAGTGAATTTGGTGGATTATCCGAAACGCCCTATTTGACGCCGAGAAATAGTCCAAAAAACGGCCAAAACTGCCTAAAACAGCGCAAATAGCGCCATTTTGGGCTATTTGTTCGAGGCTTCGAAAATGCTCTGAATTGCTGCGTCGAGAGCACCGTTGAACTGCGACTCGGTTTGTTTGGCCGACAAACCTTCGGTAAGGGCTCGCGAAAAGCTAGCGATAACGCCGGGGTTTTTGGCCAATTGCTTGTTGGCTTCTTCGCGGCTGTAGCCGCCTGAAAGCGCAACAACTCGAATTACTCGTGGATGTTTAACGAGTTCACCAAAAAAACCAGTTTCATTTGGCAACGTGAGTTTGAGCATCACGTTTTGATCACTGTTGAGAGAATTTAACTGACCGAGAATTTCGGCTTTCAGAATTATTTCAGCGGCGCTCTTTTCTGGGCTCTTGATGTCGACTTCTGGCTCGATGATTGGCACAAGACCTGCATCGACAATTTCTTTGCCGATTTCAAATTGTTGTTTGACAACATCGCTGATGCCAGTTTTGTTAGCAAGTTTGATCACCGAGCGCATCTTTGTGCCGAACACACCGTGAGATTTTGCGCTTTCAAGTCGTGTGCTCAATTCGGGGATCGGTTTCATTATTTGCGCACCGTTGGCATCGTCGGCCAAGCCGTTATCTACTTTTAAGAAGGGCAAAATCTGTTTATTTTGCCAAAGAAACTCAGCGGTGCCTTTGCCGTCAATCGTGCGGTTCATCGTCATTTCAAAAAGAATCGCACCCAAGATTCGCTCGCTGGTGAAAACTGGGCTGCTGATGATTCGTGAACGCATCGCGTGAATCAGGTCAAACATTTCAGCGTCGTTTTTGTATTCTGATTCTTCGACGCCATAAAGTTTCAGCGCCTTTGGCGTGCTGCCACCACTCTGATCGAGTGCGGCGATAAAGCCTTTGCCAGATTTGGCTTTTTGTAGTTGTTCAGCGTTTACTTTTGTGGCCATGGTGCGTGTCCTTTTTGCGTTTGACGCGATGCGTCAAATAATAACGCAGTTTACGCAGGCTCTATAAATGCGGGTTGACCAACACTCGACCGCGCATTTTTCCTGCCAAAATTTTGTCAAGCTGCGCGCTCAAGTCGTCTAAACCGATTATCTCGACACTTTGTGTTTCGAGCCAAGTCGGTTTTAGGTCGGTGGCGATGCGTTGCCACATTGCCTTGCGCGGCTCGATCGGTGTTTGAACACTGTCGATGCCGAGCAGGTTGACGCCGCGCAAAATGAATGGCATCACAGTTGTTGAAATGCCTGTGCCGCCGGTGAGCCCACTTGCAGCGACGCTGCATCCATATTTAAGAGTGCGAAAAATGTAGGCGAGTGTCGCGCCGCCAACACAGTCGACTGCACCTGCCCAGCGTTCGCGCTCGAGCGGTTTTGGTGACTCGGCCGAAGTTTCGGCGCGATCGATGATTTCGCTGGCACCGATTTGTTTGAGCCACTCGGCAGTTTCTGGTTTGCCAGTGCTTGCGACAACTTCGTAGCCACGCATCGCGAGCATGCCGACTGCAACCGAGCCGACACCGCCAGTTGCGCCAGTAACGAGAACTGGCCCTGTGCCTGGTTTGAGTCCGGCTTTTTCGAGTGCGTCAACCGAAAGCGCAGCCGTGTAACCAGCGGTACCGATCATCATTGCGGTGCGTGAGTCAAGACCGGTTGGCATCGGCACAAGCCATGAAGATTGCATGCGTGCGTATTGCGAAAACCCGCCGTGATGTGCGACGCCGATGTCATAGCCGTGACCGATAACGCTCGTGCCGACTTTGAAATTTGCGTTTGACGACTCGACAACTTTGCCCGCAAGATCGACGCCACCAATCAGCGGGTCAATGCGCGCGATACGTCCAGACTCGGTGCTGGCCAAACCGTCTTTGAAATTGATACCTGAATATTCGACCTGCACAAGTACATCGCCTTCGCCGAGTTGGTCAATTGGCATGTCGACAATTTTGCGTGCCCAACCTGACTCGGTTTTGCCAACGGTAAATGCACGACTTGTGTTCGGAGTGTTCGGTGTAGTCATAGTTTCTTCTCTTTTCTTTTTCGTAGTTGCTTACTTTATTAAGAGTCCACGGATTTTGGTTTGGTGACTTTGTGCCAATGATGAGTCAGATAGCGCCAGCACTGAGTTTGTATAGGTCCAAAATTCGTCGTGAACTTCTATAAGTTCATCAAATGCTTTCGTCGGGTTGGTGAGAGTCTTGAGATCTGCAATTTTGTAAACGCAGATATTGAAAGCAGATTGTGCGCCGACTGAAGTTGCTGCCTTATCGACAATATCTGCCCACTTGTTCTCAAACTTAAGCACTGCTTGAGGGTTGTCGAATTCTGTCATTGCCTCAGATGTTTCGCTGAAAATTAGACCGAGTGTTTGGTTGGCGATCTTGCCGCGCAGATTTTGTAATTCGTTGTTTAGTGCTTGAGCAATATCTGCTGGTTTGTATTGTCTCGATTTTTTGCGACGCAAACTTATGTCGCCAGACTTTGCCGCGCAAAGCCATTTCTGTGGTTGGTTGATCGATGACTGTTGAACAATTTTCAGTGGTGTTGGTGCCGTTTCGTCTACGACGAGCAGCACATGGCGACTCGCAATCTTCATTGCCCGAGTAAACAAGGTGCTTGCATCGATGTCGAGCGCAAAAGCCAATTGGGCGATGACATCGACCGTTGGCGTTGGCGTCGTCTTCGTTTTTGATTTTGTATTGCGAGCCCGCTCGAGGGCGACGACATATGGCTGAGAGATGTTGGCGCGTTGGGCGAGTTCGCGAGTCGACCAACCCAATTGGTTGCGCTTGCTGTTTAAAAAGCTGGCGAAACCGACCGAATCGAATTGCATCAAATTATTAGTAACCGTCGGTTTGCGAGCACTCATGAGTGATAACTATAGTAATCGCTAATGATTCAGAGCAAGTTAGTCGCCAATTCGCCATGGCCGTTTTTTATGTTGGCTGTTGCAGGCGGTTGGTGGTTGTTGATGCAGCATCATCTGTCGACGAGTGGTTCTGTTCATACGCATGCGCCTTCGAATGTGTTTTTGATGTGGGTGTTGATGACCTTGGTGATGATGTCAACGACGGCTGTGCCAGTTTTGCAGTCACTTCATAGCATCACGCAGAATGCAACGCAATTGATTTGGTGGGCTTTTGTTTTCGGCTACTCGGTCATTTGGTTTGGCTTCGCACTTGCCGCCTCGTCGCTGCAACTGATGATCGGCGAACTTAATTTGTTAGATGCGCACA
>BJFV01000085.1 GCA_014190055.1 Actinomycetes bacterium | reverse complement strand
AAGCCAGCAACAGCAGTAATCGTGGCAGCAGATTCGGCACCACCAGAAATCACTGCGTCGCAACGACCCCATGCAACAAGTCGAGCGGCGTAACCAAGGGCATGTGTAGCGGCTGCGCATGCCGTGCAGATCGTCTCGGCTGGTCCTTGATATCCGTACCGCATTGAAATGGCTGCACCAGAAGCATTTGACATCATCATTGGAACTAAAAATGGTGAAACGCGTCGTTCGCCTTTTTCGACGCGAACAATGACTTGTTCTTCTAAGGTTCGAAGACCACCAATGCCCGTGCCAAATATTGTGCCGATACGAGGTGCGTCATAGGGCAATGGTCCTGATTGCGAAATTGCTTCTGAGGCCGCAGCCAACGCATATTGTTCGCAGCGGTCGGCGCGACGAGCCTCTTTAGGGCCGGCAAAATATGGTGACGGATCCCAGTTTTCGATTTCAACTGAGTGGCTGCCAGATACCCCAGGTCCTAAAAGGCCTTGCCAAAAGTTTTGCTTGCCGATGCCACAAGGAGCAACGACTCCGTATCCGGTTATTGCAACTCGATGACCCGCACCCTGCATGGAAGTTAGCGCAGGTTAAAGCTTAAGAAACTTTTGCAGAAACGAGGTTGAAGGCCTTGCCGACAGTGTCGACACCTTCGAGTTCGCTTTCGGGCACGCTAATGCCGAACTCTTCTTCAAGTGCCATTACAAATTCGACCAAGTCGAGGCTGTCTGAGCCAAGGTCATCTTTGAAACTGGCCTCCATGGTGATTTTGGCAGCATCTACAGCCAAAACATCTACTGCGCACTTTTTAAAACGATCGAAAAGTTGTTGGTCCATGCGATAAGTCTAGTGCCCCATGCCAAGGCCACCATCGACTGGGATAACTGCACCAGTTATATAGCCAGCATCTTGGGAGGAGAGAAAGGCGACGACAGAAGCGATTTCTTGCGCGCTTGCCATTCGTGCAAGCGGAACAGCATCAAGCATTTTGTCTCTTTGTTCTTGAGTTAGTGCCGCTGTCATGTCGGTTTCGACCGGGCCAGGTGCAACGACATTCACTGTGATTGATCGCGAACCGAGTTCACGCGCAAGTGAACGTGCCAGACCAACAAGACCTGCCTTTGATGCTGCATAGTTTGCTTGACCGGCCGAGCCAAGGAGGCCGACTACAGAAGACATCAAGATGATGCGACCAGATCGTGCGCGCAGCATGCCTTGTGTTGCGCGCTTGCAAACGCGATAGGCGCCGGTGAGATTTGCGTCGATCACTGAAGCAAAGTCAGATTCGTTCATGCGCAGCAACAGCAGATCTTTGGTTATCCCTGCGTTTGAAACGAGAACTTGAACTGGCCCTAGTTTCTCTTCAATTGCGGTGAACGCCGCGTCGACCTCTGATTGAGAGGTGACATCACATTTGACAGCAAAAAAATCACCAGTTGGTTTTGTTGTGTTGTATGTGATCGCAACTTTGTCGCCGAGTTTCGCGAAATGCTGGGCGCATGCCAAGCCAATACCTTTTGCTCCGCCGGTGATAAGTACGACTCTGCTCATGATTGATTCCATTTTATGACGGCACTGGCGGCGGTCATTCCTGCGCCAAACCCAACTAGCAAAATATTGTCGCCTGTCTTAACACGTGAGTTGTCGACGGCGTCAAACAGTGCCAAGGGTATTGAAGCCGATGATGTGTTGCCGGTTTCATGAAGAACAATCGCTGCTTTATCCATTGAGATATCAAGTCGCTTGCATGCGGCTTCAATGATTCGAATATTTGCTTGGTGTGGCACAACAAGACTGATTTCGTTGGTCGTTAGACCTGCAGCCTTTATTGATTTTTCTGCCGAGTCGACCATGATGCGTACGGCGCGACGAAAAACTTCTTTGCCTTCCATATGTAAGGTTCCGCCAATCTCGGCATAAAGAAGTTCTTCAAGTGAGCCATCAGCGTCGAAGTCCCAACCGAGCAATTGTCCAGGTCCGGTGGTGGCTTCAATTACTGCCGCGCCAGATCCGTCGGCAAACAAGATCGCGGTGTTGCGATCTGTCCAGTCAGTGATTCTTGAAAGTGTGTCGGTGCCAATGACCAAAATGCGTCGCATACCCATGGCGATAAGTCCGTGTCCAGTTATAAGCGCATAGACGAAACCCGAACAGGCGGCGTTCACATCGAATGCACCACATCGCAGACCAAGCCCATGTTGAACTGCAGCGCTGGTTGCCGGCACTGTGCGATCGGGTGTTGTAGTCGAGAGAACTAGCGCGTCAATCGACAGCGGATCGATGCCTGCCATTTCGATTGCTTTGCGACCAGATTCGATCGACAGACTTGCGGTACTTCCACCAACATGTCGTCGTTCAATACCAGTGCGTTCGCGGATCCATTCGTCTGATGTGTCCATCGTCTTTGACAGATCGTCATTGGTGACGACTTTTTCAGGCAGCGAAGTGCCCCAACCAATAATTTTCGCTCCGACGGCTTGTTTAGGTATTAACGGCATAAATAGTTCACTGTCGTGTTCACCGTCATGTTCACTTTCATGTTGTGCGCAACCATGCGACTGGTTGATGCGCGGTCAGTCGTTCGCCGTCGACGCTGATAAAACTTTGAAGTACTCCGTCAAAAAGTGAACGAACCTCTTGTTCGCCGACCATGCCGAGCACATCACCAACGCTAATGCGCGTGCCGTTTGCAATCGCTTTATTCGGCGCAAACACGCCGGCGCCTGGGCTAACAACAAGTCGCTCAACTGCAAAAAGATGTTCGCCTTCGTGAAGTTGTTGAGCGGGCAGAGAAGAAGCACCGATCCATTCGATGAGCTTGTCGAGTTCATCTGGGGTGCTGATACTGAGGGTTCGCGCAGACTCGATTGTGCGCTTGGCCATGCCTGTGAGCACTCCGCCTGGACCGAGTTCTACGAAGTTGTTGATTCCGCTTTCTGACATTGTTTGCAAACACTGTTTCCAACGCACCGGACTTGATAGCTGAGCCGAAAGAAGTGTTGTCCATTCGTTGCCTTGGTCGTGTGCTTTGGCGTCCACGTTTGAAACGATTGGTACATCTGTGTCTCGTGGCTTGGCAAGAGCAATTGCCTCACGCAGTCTGTCGCGAGCAGGCGCCATTAACGGAGTATGAAATGCGCCGGATACCGGCAGCGCCATCACGCGCTTAGCGCCGAGTTCTTTTGCGTGTTCAGAAGCAAGTTGAACGCCTGCAGTTGTACCGGCGATGACGACTTGTCCAGGTGCGTTGAAGTTGGCAACCCAAACATCGCTGTCAGCTCGCCGGCAAGCAGTTTCAACTTGATCGTCGTCGAGGCCCAGAACTGCAGACATCACACCCGGAGTTTGTGAGCCAGCCTCGTGCATTGCAGCCGCTCGTTCAACAACTAATCGCACGCCGTCTTCGAAACTCAGTGCACCGTTGGCAGTCAACGCTGTGTACTCACCGAGCGAATGCCCGGCGCAAAGGCTCGGTTCAAATCCAAGACGCTCGACTGCGTCGAGCACCATCAGGCTCGAAACGAAAGTTGTCAATTGGGCATTACGAGTGTCTTTGAGTGTTTCCGCATCGGCGTTAAGTAGTAGGTCGGCGACATCGCGATCGGCGATTTCGGATGCCTCGGTTACCAACTCCCAACTTTCGTGGTCTACCCAAGGTTTGCCCATGCCTGGTCGTTGTGATCCTTGACCAGGAAAGGTGAATGCGAGCATCTTCTAAAGAGTGCCTTTCGTGTTGTCTACATCGTAGAAGAAATATGAGTGATTGTGCAGTTGAAACTCAGTGTGGGCGTTGAACATTGGTAGATACGCTTAGCGGGCAAGCCCGAGTGGCGGAATGGCAGACGCGACGGACTCAAAATCCGTTGTCTGAAAGGGCGTGCGGGTTCGACTCCCGCCTCGGGCACTTAATGACAATGAAAAACTTCAGTGATGCATTCGTAGAACGTCGCTTGCGGCGCGGTTCTCAGACGATGCGCGAGTTACGTGAGGAACTTCGCATTACGTCAGAGCAGCTCGAATTCGTAGAGAGTGAAGCGCAAGAAAAAGAGATGCGGGCGATGGTCGCCGAGACTGCAGATGCCGCACTTGAGCATCACGAAGCGCAGCGGACTCTCGAGGCAATTCAGAAATATCATCGTCATCTGCTCGCTTCGATCGCTGAAACTGAATTGCATCAAGACCGTTTGCTCGACAAACTCGGAAACTAAGCGTCTCAAGTCATGGCAATTCGAATTGTGTTGGCTGAAGATGAAGCGATTATCCGTCTTGATTTACGCGAGAGTCTTCAAGAAGAGGGATACGAAGTGGTCGGTGACGTAGGTCGCGGCGACAAAGCAGTCGAGATGGTTGATGAATTGCGACCAGATGTTGCAATCTTCGACATCAAGATGCCTGGTATGTCAGGTTTGGAAGCAGCAAAAATAGTTTCCGATAAAAAGATTTGCCCAGTTGTAATGCTGACCGCATTTAGTCAACGCGAAATCATCGAACAAGCCCGTGATGCTGGTGCGCTTGCATATTTGGTCAAGCCATTTCAGAAAACAGATCTGGTGCCAGCAATAGAACTTGCGATAGCGAGATTTGCCGAATTAAAAAGCCTGAGTGGTGAAGTTGCTGCGCTCGGAGCACAACTTGAGATTCGTAAGTTGGTCGATCGCGCCAAAGGTGTGCTGATCGACAAGCATCAGATGTCTGAGTCAGACGCATTCTCGTTCATACAAAGCATGGCAATGTCGCAGCGTATGAAGATGGGCGATATTGCCGAGCAAATCATCGCTGGCAAATTGCATCCATAAGTACCGTCAAATACGTCTCGCGCGAACGTCAATTGTGGCGACGCATTGACGACTAGTTTCTAGTCATGAAACTAATGGCCTTAGACGGAAATTCTTTGGCCTATCGCGCTTTCTTTGCGTTGCCGACCGACATGGTCACTGCCAACGGTCAAGTAACCAACGCGATTTATGGCTTTACATCGATGCTGCTGACCCTGATGCGCGACCACAAACCAGATGGTGTTGTCGTAGTGTTCGATCGCAAGGAGCCAACTTTTCGTCATGAGGCAGCGCCCGAATACAAGGCGCAACGCGAAACTCAACCCGACATTCTTTATCAGCAACTCGATTTGATTCGAGAGATGTTGACGAAGATGGGAATTGAAGCGATTGATGCCGCTGGTTTCGAAGGCGACGATTTGATTGCCACTATCGCCGACAGGGCTCAAAAGGCGGGTGACGATCTGATCATTGTGACTGGAGATCGCGATAATTATCAGTTAGTTGCCGACCCGCATATTCGTGTGCTTTACAACAAGCGTGGTGTTAGCGATTATGCGCTTTACGACGAAGCAGGCATCTTCGAGCGAACGGGTGTGACGCCAAAGCAGTACGCCGAATATGCGGCATTGCGCGGCGATCCGAGTGACAACTTAGATGGGGTACC
>BJFV01000084.1 GCA_014190055.1 Actinomycetes bacterium | reverse complement strand
GTCACAAATTGGGACGCGATCAAACAACAAGAACGTGGCGAGGTCACCGATAAATCTGTTTTTGACGGCGTGGCAAATTCGTCACCGTCGTTGATGTATTCAACCAAACTGCAAAAACGTGCCGCTGAGTTTGGTTTTGACTGGCCAGACAGCAAAGGCGCATCAGACAAAATCACCGAAGAACTCGGCGAATTGCGCAAAGCCGTTGAATCAAAGCAAGACGCGAGCGAAATCGCACTTGAACTCGGTGATGTGTTGTTTAGCGTTGTGAATTTGTCGCGACATCTTGGTGTCGACGCCGAAACTGCCTTGCGCTCGGCAGCCGATAAATTTCGCAGTCGATTTCAACGTGTCGTCGCACTGGCTGAACAAAGAAATCTTGATCTCACAAAGTGTTCACTAACTCAACTCGACGAACTCTGGGAAATCGCGAAACAAAATAACTAGAAATCAGGCGCCAAAATGGTGCGAGTAAGGTAGATGCCGATGACAGCGATCAAAAGAGTTCATGCCCGCGAAGTGCTCGATTCGCGTGGAAACCCCACAGTAGAAGTTGAAGCAACTCTTGAGTCGGGCGCTTTCGGCCGCGCGATTGTGCCATCAGGTGCCTCGACAGGCGAACACGAAGCTGTCGAATTGCGAGATGGTGGCAGTCGCTACTTAGGTAAGGGTGTTTCAAACGCTGTACACAACGTCAACACCGAGATTGCCAAGTTATTGATTGGCCAAGATGCGAGCGACCAAAAAGGTATCGACAACAAAATGATTTCACTTGACGGTACACCGAACAAGGCTCGCCTTGGCGCAAACGCAATTCTCGGTGCGAGCCTCGCCGTCGCCCACGCAGCAGCAGCCGACAAGAAACTTCCGCTTTACAAATCGGTCGGTGGTGATGGCGCCGTGACGATGCCAGTGCCGATGATGAATGTAATGAACGGCGGTGTTCATGCTGACAACAACATCGACCTCCAAGAATTCATGATCATGCCAATTGGCGCAGCAAGTTTCAGCCAGGCGTTGCAATGGGGTGTCGAGACTTATCACACACTTAAGTCATTGTTGAAAGCCAAAGGTTTGTCGACTGCGGTCGGTGACGAAGGTGGCTTCGCACCGAACTTGGCAAACAACGAATCAGCAATCGAATTTTTGGTCGACGCAATTGTCAAAGCAGGTTTCAAACCTGGCAAAGACATTGCAATTGCTCTCGACCCGGCAATGAGCGAAGTTTATAAAGACTCTCGCTATCACCTTGCCGGTGAAAACAAAGTTTTAACCAGCGACGAACTCGTTGACTGGTGGTCACAATTAGTTGCTCGCTACCCCATCGTGTCAATCGAAGATGGCATGGCCGAAAATGATTGGGACGGTTGGAAAATGTTGTCAACGGCGCTTGGTTCTCAAGTGCAACTTGTTGGCGATGACCTCTTCGTCACCAACCCAAAGCGACTTCAGATGGGTATCGACAAAAAAACTGCTAACAGTGTGTTGATAAAGGTCAATCAGATCGGCACTCTCACCGAGACATTAGAGACCGTCGCGCTCGCAAATGCGAACCAATACACCAGTGTGATGAGCCATCGCAGTGGCGAAACCGAAGACTCGACGATCGCCGATCTCGCAGTGGCGACAAACTGTGGCCAAATCAAGACTGGTGCTCCGGCACGAAGCGACAGAGTCGCAAAATACAATCAGTTGCTGCGCATAGAACAAGAACTCGGTTCACGCGCCAAATATCCATCTTTGTTTGGGCGCGCCACTAAATAACTCACTTTGCAAGCTTGAGGCGGGCAGAATAGAGAGGTGAGCTCAACAACCCAACGAAGCATTAGTGGCTCGCGCCGCAGCAGATTTGCGATCATGCCCGTCGGTGTATTTTTTATTGGCGCGGTGCTACTCGCCCTATTTGTTATTCCGATGCGCACGTGGACACAACAGCGAACCAGCGTGGCCGAAAAAAGTCAGCAGTTTGCCGCGTTTGAAGACATCAACGATGCATTACAAGAAGAAGTAGATGTTCTGAAAACCCCTGAAGGCGCACAAGAAGCAATTCGGTCGTCATTGGGTTATCTTTCGCCAGGCGAATTGCGCGTGCCGATGCTCGACATGCCCCGCGCCGCTGCGACCTTGCCAGATAAATGGCCCTACACGGTTGTTGTAAACATTTTGCAGGTGCGATCAGCGCAAGCTATCCGCAATAGTGGCGTTGAAATTTTGAATCCGCTTCAGCCATAACAGCTGAAGTCGTATAGATTCAATTGCGGAAATAGTTGAAAGGACATTGTGGCTGGAAGCATTCTGGGCAATCGCGTTTTACGCAAAGAAGACCCAAAATTTTTGACATCAGGTGGCAAATACATCGAAGACTTGAACGATGAGCCACTCTTTGCAGGCGCACTTCATGTCACATATGTTCGTTCGACGGTCGCACACGCAAAACTCACAAAGATAGATCTGTCAGATTGCAAGACAGCACCTGGTGTTGTTGCAGTGTTCACAGCCCAAGACCTCGGGCTTGTTGAAGAGCCATCAAATTTCAACCCAGCAGCCAAACGCGCACATTTAGCAATCGGCAAAGTGCGTTGGGTTGGCGAACTTATTGCTGCAGTCGTCACCGAACGCCCCGACCAAGGCGAAGATGCGATCGAGCGCGCCGTGATTGAATACGAAACCCTTGAAGCACTAACTGATGTCGAGCAAGCAATGAATAGCAAGACACTGATCTACGAAGAGTGTGGCACGAACATAGTCATGGGCACCGTCGAAATGGGCATGCCTGACAACACCGGCGACGAGTTGTTCAAAGATTGTGAAGTTGTCGTCAAAGGAAGATTTATGAACCAACGAGTTGCCCCGTGCCCGCTTGAAGCGCGCGGCTCTGCAGCAACTTGGATCGACGGCCGACTTCATCAGTGGATTTCAACTCAACACGCCCAAGGCGTGCGCAACGACGTTGCGAAAGCGAACAAGATCGATGCTGAAAAAATTCGCATCATCACCCCAGACGTAGGTGGCGGTTTCGGCGCAAAAATTAGTGCCTACTCAGAAGAGCTTCTGCTCGGCAAAATTTCAAAACAAGTCGGCAAACCAGTGCGATGGCGCGAAACGCGAAGCGAATCAATGATCAGTTTGGGTCACGGTCGGGCACAACTGCAATACGTCACAATTGGTGGCACTAAAGCAGGCCGAGTTACTGCGTATCAGTTGAATGCAATTCAAGACTCTGGTGGTTGGGTTGACGTTGGCACCGTACTCGCCCCGTTCATGACTCGCCCGATGTCGCAAGGCGTTTACGACATTGAAAAAATGGAGTGCCGAACAACTTCAGTTGTCACAAATACGGCGCCAATCGTCGCCTATCGCGGCGCTGGTCGACCCGAAGCCACAGCGGCAATCGAACGGGCAATAGATCTCTTTGCCGCAGAAATCGGCAAAGACCCCGCCGAAGTTCGACGCATCAATCTGATTCCAAAATTCATGGAAACTCACAAAACCAAAATTGGTCACACCTACGATGTTGGTGACTACGGCGCTGCGCTTGAAAAAGCGATGGCAGTTGCTAAATATTCTGAAGCACGCGCCGAACAGGCAGAGCGTCGCAAACGCGGTGACAAAGTACAACTCGGAATCGGCGTAAGTGTTTATGTCGAGATAACTGGCGGTGTTGACCCAATGCAAGAACACGCCAAGATAACCATCTTGCCGAACGGACGAGCAGTCGTCTACACGGGCACTTCACCGCACGGCCAAGGACACGTCACTTCGTGGGCGATGATCGCCAGTAGCGAAACCGGCATCGACATCGCAGACATTGATGTCGTCTGGGGCGACACAGATCTTGTGCCAAGTGGCGGTGGCACGATGGGTTCGCGCTCATTGCAACAAGGTGGCGCTGCCGTGCAGAAAGTTTCGATTGAACTTGTCGATGAAGCACGCAAACTTGCAGCTCAACTTCTTGAAGCAAACGAGAGCGACATCGTGCTCGACAAGTCGACTGGCACTTTTCATGTTGCAGGCACACCGTCGATTTCTAAATCTTGGTCTGATGTTGCAAAAGCCGCTGATGCAAAATCTGGCATGAGTCACGAAGGCAAATTTGTCGCGAACTCGGCTACGTTTCCGTTTGGCGCGCACATCGCGATAGTTGAAGTCGACACCGAAACGGGTCAAGTGAAACACCGTCGACACATCGCCTGCGACGACGCCGGCAAAGTCGTTAATCCACTTATTTTGGACGGTCAGATTCATGGTGGCATCGCCCAAGGCACAGCCCAAGCACTGCTTGAAGAATTCCGTTACGACAGCGATGGCAATCCGCTAACAACTAATTTTGCCGACTACACATTCATCTCGGCTGTCGAATTGCCGAGCATTGAAGTTGTCCATATGGAGACGCCAACTTTTGTTAACCCTCTCGGCGCAAAAGGTATCGGCGAGTCAGGCACGATTGGTTCTACCCCGGCTGTGCAATCGGCGGTTATTGATGCACTTCTACATCTTGGCGTGCGTCACATTGATATGCCGACAACTCCAGAACGAGTTTGGTCAGCAATCGCTAGCGCCTCTGCTTAAGTTTTTTCGCCGCAACTGAGTAATCTGTTGCAGTGAACAACTCGCCGATAATTGCAGAAAACCTCGTTCGTCACTTTGGTGATGTACACGCCGTAAAAGGCATTGATCTTGAAGTTAAAGCAGGTGAAGTTTTCGGTTTTCTCGGGCCCAACGGCGCAGGCAAAAGCACTGCCGTACGTATGTTGACAACTCTGCTGCGACCAACTTCAGGCACGGCCCGCGTCGCCGGTTTTGACGTCGTTAAACAAGCCGACCAAGTGCGTCGCAATATTGGTGTGGCGTTGCAAGATGCCGCAATTGACCCGCTAATGACTGGGGCAGAATTGCTCGCCTTGCAAGCAGTGCTCTATGGCATTCCCTCATCGGCACTAAAAAAACGATCCGATGAATTGCTTGAGCGAGTTGGTCTCACGGCTGCAGCGTCGCGACGCGTTTCGACATATTCAGGTGGCATGCGACGTCGACTCGACTTGGCTCTCTCTCTAATTCATCAACCAACTGTTTTGTTTTTGGATGAACCTACGACTGGCTTAGATCCGATGAGCCGACTAACACTTTGGGAAGAAGTGCGTCGCCTCAATCGTGAAGGCACGACTGTGATGTTGACAACGCAATATCTTGAAGAAGCAGATCAACTCGCCGATCGAATTGCAATCATTGATCACGGCAAAATTGTGCGCGAAGGCAAACCTGCCGACCTCAAAGCCAGCGTTGGCGCACCGACTTTAATTATCAATACCAACATTGACCAAGCCGAAAAAGCAAATGCGGTGCTCAGCACTTTTGGCGATCTGCGACCTGGCGCCGAAGGTGCACTCGGTGTCGGTTTGCGAGGCGGCGCATCGCAGGTAACCGAAGTCGTACGCAAACTTGATGAAGCCGGTGTTCACGTGCAACATCTTGAAATTAATGAGCCAAGTCTCG
>BJFV01000083.1 GCA_014190055.1 Actinomycetes bacterium | reverse complement strand
TTGGATGAAGTACAAAGGTTTGCCAATGTCTTAAAAAATCTTGGTATCAAAAAAGGTGATCGCGTAAACATCTACCTGCCGATGATTCCAGAGGCAGCAGTTGCAATGTTGGCGTGTGCACGAATTGGTGCGGCCCATAGTGTCGTTTTTGGTGGTTTCTCATCGCAGTCACTTTCTGACCGAATCAACGACGCCGAGGCGAAACTTTTGATTACCGCGGATGGCGGTTGGCGTCGGGGAGAAGTCTTCCCGCTGAAGACGCAAGCCGACGAAGCATTGAAGTCGACCAAGACGATTGAACATGTCGTTGTCGTGAAGCGTGGCAACAATGAAGTTGCGATGACTCCAGGGCGTGATGTTTGGTATCACGAAGCGATGGCCAAGGCAGATGCGATTTGCTTGGCCGAACCAATGGAAGCAGAACATCTGCTGTTTTTGCTCTATACATCTGGCACAACCGGCAAACCCAAAGGCATCATGCACACAACGGCTGGTTATTTGACGCATGTGACGACGACTTTCAAGTATGCGTTTGATCACAAGCCAGAGACAGATATTTTTTGGTGTACAGCTGATGTCGGTTGGGTTACTGGACACAGCTACATCGTTTATGGGCCACTGGCGAATTGCGCGACCCAGATTATGTACGAGGGCGTTCCTAATTTTCCGGCGAACGACCGAATCTGGCAAATAATCGAAAAATACAAAGCAACAATTTTTTATACGGCTCCGACCGCAATTCGCACTTACATGAAATGGGGTGCACAAGAGCCAAAGAAACATGATTTGACATCGCTGCGTTTGATCGGCACCGTGGGTGAGCCGATTAATCCCGAAGCATGGATTTGGTACAACGAGAACATTGGCGGCTCGCGCTGTCCGATCATCGACACTTGGTGGCAAACAGAAACAGGCGGAATGATGATTACCCCGTTGCCCGGAGTTACAGTCACAAAACCAGGCTCAGCAACTTTTCCGCTACCGGGCATTGGTGCCGAACTAGTTGACGAACAAGGCAACAAAGTCACTTCAGGTGGAGGATATTTGACGCTCACAACGCCTTGGCCTGGAATGTTGCGTGGCATTTGGGGAGATCAAAAGCGCTATCGCGAAACATATTGGAGCCGATTTCCTGGTCGATACTTTGCTGGTGACGGCGCAAAACTAGACAGCGACGGATATTTATGGTTGCTCGGTCGAGTTGATGACGTGATGAATGTGTCTGGCCACCGTATTTCGACAACAGAAGTTGAGTCGGCGCTCGTTTCGCATCCGAGTGTTGCCGAAGCAGCAGTCGTTGGCGCCAATGATGCGATGACTGGTCAGGCGATTATTGCCTATGTGACACTTAGGGGTGGGCTTGAAGTCGATGAAAAAGTTCTACGCGAGCATGTCGCCAAAGAAATCGGGCCGATTGCAAAGCCGAAGATGATCTTTTTTACACCCGATTTGCCAAAGACTCGAAGTGGCAAGATTATGCGCAGGCTTTTACGTGACGTCGCCGAAGGTCGCAACATTGGTGACACGACGACGCTTGCTGATGCGTCGGTAGTTAGTGAGTTGCAACGCCGTGCAGCCGAGACTCCAACCGAAGATTAAAGGGTTTTCTCGCGTTAGTCGCGGAAATTAATAAATTGCAATGGCAAATCGAGATTTGCCGCACGCAACATGGCGATTGTCTGTTGCAGGTCATCGCGCTTTTTGCCGCTAACTCTTAGTTGTTCGCCTTGGGTCTGACCAGACACACCTTTTGGTCCTTTTTCTTTTATCAGTTTGTTGATTTCACGTGCTTTGTCGGCGGGTACACCCACTTTGATAGTCACGACTTGGCGCACGCTTTCGCCGGTTGCTTGCTCAATCTTTCCCCAATCCAAACTTTTTAACGAAATGTTTCGCTTGACGAAGCGTTCTTCAAGCAGAACTTTGAGTGCTCGCAATCGGTCCTCGCTTGAAGTTCTGAGGGTTAAGACAAGATCTTTCTGTTCAATTTCAGAATTCGTGTCTTTGAAGTCGTAGCGATTCGCAAGTTCGCGCTGGGCTTGGTCGATTGCGTTGCGCAATTCTTGGCGGTCAACTTCTGAAACAACATCAAAACTTGGCATGGGGAAACGATACCTAAAAGAGATAGCGTGTCGGCGTCAGATGATGTGGGGTCGGTACCCAAGCGGCCAAAGGGAGCAGACTGTAAATCTGCCGGCTTATGTCTACGAAGGTTCGAATCCTTCCCGGCCCACAATCACTTCGGTCTTAGCGTGATAGGGCGTAAGATTTTTAAATGATCATCTCGACTAACGAGTTGCAAAATTACGTTGGTCGCGTGACTATGGTCGACGGCAGTTTTGATCCGTTGCATGATGGCCACATTGCATATTTTTCAGAAGCAAAAAAGCTCGGCAACCCTGTTTTGTGCAATATCGCATCTGACGAGTGGACAAAGTCAAAGCATGCAGTTTTATTGGGCGCCACGCAGCGAGCAGTTGTGATTGACGCAATCAAATATGTTGACTTTGTGCACGTTTCGACTGGCTCAACTGCATCGGTGCTGACCGAGTTGCGACCGCTTGTCTACGCCAAGGGAAGTGATTGGAAGGCGCGCGGTGGAGTGCCGAAAGAAGAACTCGAAATCTGCAAGAAACACAACATTCAAGTCGTTTACTTGGAGACCGTATTTAACTCATCGTCCGAAATCTTGAAGAAGTTTTCAAGCGAGTTAGGTAAGTAATCGCTTTGAGAACCTACGACTGTGTGGCGTCATTTCATACGAATCCATATACGTGTGGCGTGGCTCGGTTCAACGTTTCGTTGGCCAGTGCACTGAACAGCAAAGTTTTGTCGTTGGCAGCGGCGTCAAATTCTGAATCTGGCAAAATCTTGGTCTCCATAAAACTGCAAGAAATTGACGATGCTGGCAAAGTGAATCTCGAAAAAATTTTAAGCAATTCAAGCCTGACGTTCGACGTGTTTCTACATGCTTCTGAAGAATCAGATCTCGAAGACCGTTTGTTGAAACGCGCACAACGAGTTTTTGCTGCGAGTGCAGAGATTGGCGAAGAAATAAAATCGAGGCGACCCGATGTCGTGAACTTATTTGCACCAGGCGCTCCGATTTCGGCTGTGTCAAAGCAAACCGAGATCAGTCTGTTGACCTTCGGTATGGCTCACAAGATCAGCGCTACGGGATATCGAAAACTTGCGAAGATACTTGCAGCGTCAAATAGATCATTTCAATTAGAAGTCTCGTCGGCGCTTCATGAAGGCACGAGTTTTGATGAAAATTTCTTCTCCGTCGCTGATGAAATTTCGCAGTCGTTCGGTGGCAATGTTGTCTTTCTAGGGTTTCTCGCAGACCAAGAAGTCTCGCGCCGCTTACAAGAGACAACTGCGCTCGTGGCTTTCTTTCCCAACGGTGTGCGCGAGAACAACACAACGGTCATGAGCGCTATGGCTCATGGCTGTGCAGTGATCACTAACTTAGATTTACTGAGTCCGAAATGGATGAGTCACGGTCACAATATTCTTGATATCAACAAACTCGAAAACTTTCCTGACGCTGCACAGATAGAAAGCGTTAGAAAAAATGCGCAGTTGGCTGTTGCTGAGTTTGGCTTTGATCGACTCGCCTTGTTGATTCAAAACAACTAGATATTGAAATGAAGGAACTAAAGACCTTTTTACAGTTTGGTTTACGGCTTTTGGCTCTGCCGGTTGTTTTTATTTTTTACTTGCTTAGAAAATTTGTGGTCCTTGAGTTTGTGCTTCCAAACGTCACGTTATTTGGGCACTTGGCTCTTGAGCCAGAAAAAGTTCTGAGCAATATTGCGACTCAGGGCCCAAGACCGGTTGGCGAGCCGAAGCGCGTATTGATTTGGTCCTTAGGTAAATCTAAAGACCAGGTAAACAAAGCCCTTGTGAAAATTTGGCGACGTGAGCTGTTTGTCTTGCCATCGGCAATTGTTGATGCAATGCATCGGGCGAGCAAGTGGTTGCCGAATTTTGAGATGAGAGTCTTGCAGTTTGACAAATTGCATGAGAATGACCATGTACTTGACAGTTGCGAGTCGCACCTTAAATTCACATCGTCTGAGGTGAAAATCGGCGAGAAGTATTTGCGCGATGTCGGAATTGAGCCGGAGAAGCCATATATATGTCTCATCGTGCGTGAAGCCGCTTGGGCGCCACCAACTACCGGCCCTTCATCGAGTGGCACATTGCGAAGTAGATCGTTCGAAGACTTTTTGCTGGCGGCAGATGCTCTTGCCGACTTGGGCGTTGCTGTCATCAAACTTGGTGCCGCAGGGACATTTAAGACTGCTGGCACAAAAATAATTGACTACGCAAATAGCAAAGATAAGAGCGAGTTTTTAGATGTTTATTTACCTGCACATGCAAAGTGTGTTGTCTCGACGATGTCCGGGCCAGACGCCGTCGCACTGGTCGGTCGAGTTCCAGTCCTTTATGTCGACATCGCTCAGTACTCCCTTTGCTTTGCCGGTACGCGTTTAGTTACTTGGGTGCCTGCACGATTGATCAGTCAAAAATTGGGTCGCGCATTGTCATTGTCGGAAGTGTTCGAATCAGGTGCAGGAAGATTTTTGGGATCATCGGCGTTCGAGCAAGCCGGAATAAAAATAGAACAGAGTTCACCAGAACAAATTCGTGACTATTGTCTTGATTTCTATCAGTCTCTGACTAATCAGAAACTAGATGACGGGCCGATGCAGAATCTTTACCGAGAGAAGTTCCACACACTTCTCTCAAAAAATTCGGTTGCAAAACTTGCGCCGTTTAGTTCGAGACTTTCGCCTTTGTTTTTAGAAAAGTACGGCGACGAATTCTTGGCTTAGGTCGAAAGAAGCCTCTGCATAACGGCGATATCAAGCCACTTACCAAATTTTCGGGCGACCTGTTTTTCGACACCAACAAGCTCGAAACCGCATGACTCATGCAGGCCGCGCGATGCAGTGCTTTGTGCTTCGATGCGCGCGATTATTGAGTGAAAACCCGAGATAGTTGCCGTTTCAATCAAGTGCAAAAGCAGTTGTTTTCCGATACCCCGTCTGGCGACATCACGGCGAACATATACAGAGTTTTCTACTGTCGATCGATATCCACTTCGATCTTTATATTCACTTAGCGCACCAAAGCCAAGAACTTCGCCGGTTCCATCAACAGCAACGATCGCACAGAATGCTCCGCTTCGAGCAGCGATCCATTCGCGTTGCATTTCAAGAGTTCGCGGCACAAGGTCCATAGTTGACGTTTCATTTTCAACTTCATGGTTGTAAATCGAACGAACTGCCTCAGCATCATCGCTGGTTGCTTCGCGTATCAACAAGTTTGACATCAACAAAACCCTATCTTTTGGGGGCTTGTCAGTTCCCGCTATATTGAAAGCGAAATCTGTGAGGGTGAATCCGAGCAGTTGTTCGCCCTCTTAGCTCATTCGGTAGAGCACTTCCATGGTAAGGAAGAGGTGGTGGGTTCGATTCCCACAGAGG
>BJFV01000082.1 GCA_014190055.1 Actinomycetes bacterium | reverse complement strand
GTGGCAACGTAAAGTTCGCCGAGCGTCGTGGCCGCAAGGTCGTCGACGTTAATCCGGCATCTAACTAAACAGATCTTTCTGTTTTGCGAGCGAGGCTCGCACTTAGCGATCTTTTAGTTATCTGTTAACGCTGTACGCAACATCGCGATAAATTTTTCACGGTTGACGCGCAAAACGACTCGACAGTTGTTGCGGTTATTGATGACATCAAGGTGATCTACGAGTGTTTGGCCGCGAGTATCACCAAACCCGAGATTCACTCTGACATGTTTTTGGACCTCTGCGGTCGCGATCTTTGGGTCAAGCGCGACGGCCATTGCAATTGGGTCGGGCAAGTCAAAGCCATCAAGCTTGGTTTCGGTGCGACAAAACTCCCGCACCTGACGCTGAATTTTCATCGCGAAATTACCAAGACTGCTGAGTTTGCTCAGTTCATCGGCGAGAGCATCAGAGACAACCGCGTCTGCAACTGAGACGTCCCAGCCAACCATCTCGAGTGGTAGTTCAGAGTCGAACACGATGCGAGCCGCCTCGGGGTCGGCCCACACGTTGAATTCTGATGCCGCCGTCACATTGCCTGGCAATGCGCCTGTGCCGCCCATGATCACGCAGCGTCGCACCCACTTGGCAAATTGAGGCTCAATCGAAAGTGCAAGGGCGATATTCGTTAGCGGCCCCAACGTGACGAGATCAATTTCGTTTGGCGTTGCACGAAAGGTGGCAATCATTTCGCTAATTGCGTGCGTTGATGTTGGCTTTCGGCCTTCGAGTTTTAAGCCGATGTCGCCCATGCCGTCGGTGCCGTGAACATTTTGCGCCGACGCAAAACTCCGTACAAGTGGCTTGTGTGCACCAACATGCACGGGTGTCTTTGCGCCACACATTTCAATCGTGTACAAGGCTGCTTGAACTCCTAATTCGATTGGCACATTGCCCGCAACTATTGAAATGCCAAGCACATCAGTTGTCTTGCTCTTCAACGCCAGAATCAAAGCCACCGCATCGTCTGACGCCGTATCAGTATCAATCCACATCTTCTGCATCATGAACTCGGGTCTGTCAACTTGAGGATTGCGACTTCGCTGTTTTGATATTCGACAGTCGCAAACGGCGCCCAATTGCGATTTTCCGTATTGTCTAGAAACAAATAGAACCAATCAACGCCCAGTTCGCGCAATCGTGCCGCAATCTCTGCCGTCGGCTTATCCGCAAACCCCCTCGACAAATCAAGTCTTTCTTTCGCAAATTTCGGGGTCAACTCGAAATTATCTCCAACAAGACCGATGGTACGACCCGGACCTTCGATCAATAGTCTGTGGCGGGTTGTAGCACTTACTACAAAATATTTTGGATCACTGCAACTATCAACAAATTCTTCAACGCAAAAACGATTTGTAGCAAGAACTTTTGAGTCCGGGATATTTTCTTGCACCCATAACGATGCGGCTTTGACATTGATCGAGCCGACGGGGGGTATCTCGACTTTGCCACTCGGGACCGGTGAGATAAGTTGGTCGAACAGGTTCGGTATTAGATTTGCAAAAGTTAAAAAGAAAGCGAAAACTAAAACTCTTAACTTTGGAAATCCAACATTGTGCAGCTTGGCTGTACGTCCAATAATTAAATATGTAGAAAGCCAATAGGCCAAAATAGTTGCACTCAATATTGCAACCAAAATCGGAGTTGGTCCACCCTTTAAAATGGAAAGCTTTCGCCAATCAAGATTGAGGGCTTCCGCAGAGATTTTTGCGATCAGAAATGCTAGGAAGGCTGTGTAGAAGATTTGCCATCTGGTCAACAAATTCTGGCTGATACTGAATTTTAAAACCCCAACTAGTGCTATTCCAGTACCAATTCCAGCAAAATTGAGCGCATTGGAAATAAAGTAAGCCAACCCATCGTCAGTAGTAAACAGAAATGGAACATAGCCAGAAAAAAACATACCAAGAGTAAAAATTAAAATACGTGTATCAGCAAGTTTCCACATCAGCGTCAAAATAGGAAGGATTAGAATCTGCATTAGGGAGAGTGAGGCTCCAATTGTGCCTAAAGCAAAAATTAGGGGATGCCGTCCGACGTCGACACCAAAAAAATATCCAGGACCTTGGTAGCTAAGTTTGAAGGTATTGTTACCCAGTCGATTCGGGCCCCCAATCACCAAATAAAATACTGCTACTGCAAGCGCTCCCAAAAAAATGGTTCGAATAGCAAACCAAAATAATTCAGACTTTTGTCTGTGGTTCTTGATTAGATCAGTTAGTGAAAAGCCTCCTAAAATCAGGATTCCGATGCTTACCTTTCCAGCAAGTGCAGCAATGCTTAATCCTGTGAATGTATAAAAATATTTAGGGTTTGGTCTGGTGAAGAAGTCATGAGCGACAAGAATGGCCGAAAGTCCCCAAATCATTGAGATTATGTTTGGGGGGTTTGCTGGT
This sequence comes from Actinomycetes bacterium, assembly GCA_014190055.1. Classification (GTDB taxonomy): domain Bacteria; phylum Actinomycetota; class Acidimicrobiia; order Acidimicrobiales; family Ilumatobacteraceae; genus BACL27. The sequence goes on along the minus strand of BJFV01000082.1, from coordinate 3,144 downwards.
GATAAGGCTGGTGTTGCAAAAGCGAGTAGCAAGACAATAGTGAGTGGAGTTACTAAGTTTTTTTGTACTCGACGGCCCAACGCCCAAAGCACGCAAGAGATTGAAACCATTGCGTAGACCGGAGCAGCTTGAGCAATCGTTGTCCATGCTGGTAGGTCGTTGAGTAGCGGGATCATTCCAATCCATGCGATGCCGAACCAGTGGTAGTCCATGGGGTAGCCAACGAGAGAAATATTTTCCGATGGGCCAAATTTCGCAATTGAGTATGCCTTGGATTCGAACATGGTGACGTCCCAGGAGCGGATCCACCAGTCGAGGTTTAGTTGGCGAAGATAAACCATTAAGACTGTTACCGCGACGAAAGATATGGCAACAAACAGCCAGGTGGGCTTCAGAATGTTACGAAGTTTGTTGCGACCAGAATTCGAGAGTAGATAAAGCGCCACTCCTGTTGGCAATGCCAGAGGCAAAAGCCACCACCATTGTTTGAGTATTAGAACGACAGCGAAAGCAACAAAAAATAGACCTGATACATCTTCGAGAACGAAGTTCTTGTGTGAACCTTTAGTTGATCGCCAAGCCACGGATGCGATCGCAGCAACGGCGACAGGCAACAACCAGCCATAATCACTTAGAGAAGTCGGTAAAAAAAGCTGATGACCGATGACAGCCAGGATCGAACCAAGTGCCAAGCCCATGCCAACACCTTCAACGATGTCAACTTGGCGCGGATGCATGACTTGAGCCCAAATCAAAGCACCGGAGACAATTTGCACAAAAATCATCGCGCAAACTTTTAGCGCATCAACTGTCGGAAACCCAGAGAGCAAAAGCAAGTAAAGGGGTAACGCGAAGCCAACAATTGAAAAACCAAACACAGCACTGGCCCGTGAACTTTTCACCAACTGCATCAGGTGCCGATGCCTTGGGGGAGTTGTGATTCGGGCCAGTTGAGAAGCGACATTGCTTGGCGGCAGGCGAAGCGGTCGGTCATGCCACCGACATATGTGACAGCAAGTTTGATCGCTTCAGCGCTATTCGGGTCGAAGAGATCGCGCTCACCTGGGCTATGCATAAGTTTTGGATTAGCAACATAGTGTTCGACGAGCGCGCGCAGCAGCACAATCACCGACTCGGCTTGGGCTCGCGACTCGCGACGCATATAAATGTTGTCGTAATTGAATTTGCGAAATGCCGCCAACGCATCAGCGCATTGACTCGTCATTGCGACTCGACCAGTAGCTGCTGTTGCATTAATCATTGCGCTAATGAAAGCGCGAAGTTGGTCGTCGCGTCGTGTGCCACAAACAGTTCGAACAAGTTCGGGTAATTGTTCGGGTGAGACAACACCAGCGGCAACTGCGTCTTCAAAATCGTGACAAACATAAGCAATGCGATCTGCCCAAGAGACGATTTCGCCCTCCGGAGTTTTGGGTGCAGGTCGTGACCACGAATGATTGCGAATGCCATCGAGAGTTTCAACACACAAGTTGAGTGGCACGAGTGTGACGTCGGCACCCCAAACTGCATGGTCGTAGCCACCATCAACGTATGGCGACAGTGCGTCTTCACTGGCATGCCCACCAGGGCCGTGACCACAGTCGTGCCCTAATGCGATTGCTTCGGTGAGTGCGACATTGACGCCAATTGCCCGCGCGACCGATGTGGCAACTTGCGCAACTTCAAGAGCGTGAGTCAAACGAGTTCGTTGATGATCTTGTGGAAAAACAAAAACTTGCGTCTTGCCAGCCAGTCGACGAAACGACGAAGCATGCAGAATACGATCGCGATCACGCTCAAAACACGTGCGAAATTTGTCTGGTTCTTCTTCGATTGCACGATTGCCGGCGCCAAAACTTCGTGTTGCCAGAACCGTCAATCTTTGATCTTCGAGTTCTTCGCGCTTTCGTCGATCGACCAAATCACGCGAACCAGAGCCGGCCCATGAGTCAGAGTGGGCGAGGCGAATTTCAACATCGGCGTCGACGCTGTGACCGTGCATCGTCTCGGCCCACGCTTTGGCACGCGACGAATTCTCGTTTTTATCTTCAATAACCATTGACACAACCATAGGCAACGGGTGAGCCCAGATTGACGCTTGTAGCCTTGAATAGCCTGCTTTCGCTTTATGTAACTGCACTTAACCGTGCGTAACTGCAGAAAGCCAAGCAGACCCCGAGGAGACCCATGAGCGTGTTTGTAGACGAAGCCCAATTAAATGTTCGCGGAGGTGACGGCGGTAGTGGCTGCGTCAGTTTTCGTCGCGAAGGGCCTGTTGTGCACGGCGGCCCAAACGGTGGCGACGGTGGCAACGGTGGTTCAGTTTGGCTTGAGGCCGATCGAAATGTGGCAAGTTTGTTGGCGTTTCGCGACCACCCGCATCGTCGCGCGCAAGACGGTGTTTCAGGGATGGGAAAAGACTTGCATGGTCGACGTGGCGAAGAACTTGTCGTCAAAGTTCCTGAAGGTACGGTCGTAAAAGATCTTTACTCTGGTGAGATTTTGGCTGATCTCGCAACGCATGGTGCTCGGTGGTTGGCGGCTCAAGGCGGAGAAGGTGGTCGCGGTAACGCACGCTTTTTGTCGAATCGTCGTCGCGCACCAAAATTTGCCGAGCAAGGTGAACATGGTTTAGAGCGTTGGCTCAAACTTGAAATGAAATTGATGGCCGACGTCGCGTTGGTCGGGTTTCCTAATGCCGGCAAGAGCACATTCATTAGTTCGGTTTCGGCGGCCAAACCCAAGATCGCAAATTATCCATTCACGACACTCGAGCCACATCTTGGTGTCGTGCGCTTGAACAACACGACAGAGTTTGTGATTGCTGACATTCCGGGCATCATCGAAGGTGCGAGCCAGGGCAAGGGTTTGGGCGATCAGTTTTTGCGCCATATCGAGCGTGCACGAGTACTTTGCGTGCTGATTGATCTGGTTTCGATGGAAGAAATTTCACCAGCCGAGCAAGAAGAAATTTTGCTACGTGAACTAAAGGCCTACCAGCCCGAACTGCTTGATCGCCCGCGATTGATTGTTGCTACGAAGACAGATTCGGCGACACCTGAGGCAATTGCCGCATGGAAAGGCCCGAAGATTTCGGCAGTCACTGGTGATGGTGTGCGTGATGTCTTGAACAAATTGGCTGTG
>BJFV01000081.1 GCA_014190055.1 Actinomycetes bacterium | reverse complement strand
TCAGCCCACCGAACCAGTGGACTCCCCGTGCGTGTGTGATCACTATAACAACTCGCGTGTCGCAAGAGTGCGGTGGTGGCAAGTTGCACGCTGCGAGCGCAGGTAGCCTGCTTATTCAATGAGTCAAATCAGCCCCCTTGCAGGTTCGTCGCCTGTTGTTAGTGCTTCGCCTGCGTCTGGCGACACAATAATTACGATCACGCCAGTTGCGCATGCAAAGTTGATTGAGTTGCGCGATGCTGAGTCTGAGCGTGAGCGTCTTGGATTGCGTCTTGAAATTTTGTCAGGACCTGGTGAAGATTTTCGCTACGACTTGGTGTTTGATGAGTTCGTTAAGGCGGCCTTCACAGATGAAGTTCGCACGATTAATGGTTTGAAGATAATTATCGGGGCGAAAGATTTGGATCTTTTGCGCGGCGCAGAGCTTGACCATGATGATGCCAAAGGCTTGCTGATTCGCAATCCGAATAAGCCGTTGAAGGCGAGTTTTGAAGGGCTCGTTGCCGATGATGAGATTTCAGCGCAAATTGAGGCGATTGTGTTCAACGATGTCAATCCGGCGTTGTCGGCGCACGGTGGTTTTGTGACGTTTGCTGGACACGACAAAGAAGGCACCGCATATTTCACGATGGGCGGCGGCTGTCACGGTTGCTCGATGTCGCGCCAGACAATGCTTGAGGGTGTGCAGACGATGTTGGTCGAACAGGTGCCGGCGATTACGCGAGTGCGCGATATTACGGATCATTCGACTGGCGCGAATCCGTATTATTCGTAGTTAGCGATGAAGGCTTTCCTGTGGATTCGGGATCAGTTGATGGTGCACGATTACGGCAATACGAAGATTCGGGCTTATGTAGAAGGCGTATTGACTGATAGTTTGGAGAGCAAATAGTAAGAAAATAAGGGGAGAAATCATGGCTCGCACAGTGCGCGCGGCGTTATTGCAGACAGATTGGACCGGCGACAAAGGGTCGATGATCGACAAACACGAGGCTCAAGCCCGTGAGGCCGCGAAACAAGGCGCACAAGTGATGTGCTTTCAAGAATTGTTTTACGGCCCGTACTTCTGCCAAGTGCAAGAGCCAGAGTATTACTCGTACACCGAGCCGATTCCTGATGGACCAACAACCAAGAGGTTTCAGGCGCTCGCAAAAGAACTCGGCATGGTGCTTGTGTTGCCGATGTACGAAATCGTGCAACCAGGTTTGTACTACAACACTGCTGCAGTGATCGATGCCGACGGAAAATATCTCGGCAAATATCGCAAGCAGCACATTCCGCAGGTGAAAGGTTTTTGGGAGAAGTATTACTTCACACCTGGCACCGGCGGATACCCAGTTTTCGACACGGCGGTGGGCAAAGTTGGCGTTTACATTTGCTACGACCGTCACTTTCCTGAAGGGTGGCGCGCACTCGGGTTGAACGGCGCAGAGATCGTGTTTAATCCGTCGGCAACAAGTCGCGGACTAAGCGAATACATCTGGAAGATCGAGCAGCCTGCAGCAGCGGTTGCAAACATGTATTACGTTGGCGCGATCAACAGAGTGGGTATCGAACCACTCGGCGACGACGACTTCTATGGACAGAGTTATTTCGTCGACCCAGAAGGCAAGTTTGTGGGAAACCAAGGCGACCCTCACAAGCCAGAACTGATCGTTCGCGATCTTGACATGGACAAAATCAAGATGGTTCGTGACCGCTGGGCGTTTTATCGCGACCGTCGCCCAGACGCATACGACGAATTAGTAGAGCGCTAAAAAGTTTTAACGAATCAAAAACAGGGGAGGAAAAATGACACGCACACTTATTAAAAACGGAACCGTCGTCAGCCCGACTGGTCGACACGAGGTCGATGTTTTGATCGAAGGTGAAAAGATTCTTGCCTTGCTCGAGCGCGGCAAAGCAGAGTCGCTGAACATTGCTGCTGACAAAGTTGTTGACGCAACCGGCAAATACGTTGTGCCTGGCGGCATCGACGTGCACACACATATGGAGTTGCCGTTTGGTGGCACCGCAGCAGTTGACACTTTTGAAACCGGCACAATCGCCGCAGCATGGGGTGGCGTAACGACGATCGTCGATATGGCGTTGCAGCGTTATGGCGAAAATGTTCACGAAGGCCTTGCCGAGTGGCATCGCAAAGCAGGCGGCAACTGCGCAGTTGACTATGCGTTTCACCAAATCATCGGTGGCGTAGACGAACAGTCATTGAAAGACATGACTTACTTGGTTGAGCACGAAGGTGTCACCAGTTTCAAGTTGTTCATGGCCTATCCGGGCGTGTTCTACAGCGATGACGGTCAGATCTTGCGCGCAATGCAAACTGCAAGCGAGAACGGTGCAACGATCATGATGCACGCCGAAAACGGCATCGCAATCGATGTTCTTGTTCAACAGCACATCGCCCGAGGCGAGACTGACCCGAAGTATCACTCTTATTCACGTCCGAGTTTGTTCGAAGGCGAAGCAACGAATCGTGCGATCGTATTATCGAAAGTCGCCGGCAACGTACCCCTATATATAGTTCACATGTCGGCGTCTGAAGCGTTGAATGCACTTGCCGAAGCACGCCACGAGGGTCTGAACGTATTCGGCGAAACATGTCCGCAATACCTATATATGACGCTTGAAGATCACTTGGCTCGCCCTGGTTTCGAAGGCGCAAAGTTTGTTTGCTCGCCACCGATTCGCAGCAAGCACGACAAGCATGATCATCATGGCGATTTGTGGAAGGGCTTGCGCATGAATGAACTCGCCGTGGTTTCAACAGACCATTGCCCGTTCTGTTACAAAGATCAAAAAGAACTTGGTCTCGGCAATTTCTCGAAGATTCCGAACGGCATGGGTGGCGTTGAACACCGCATGGAACTTATTTATCAGGGTGTTGTGCTTGGTGAATTGACGCTCGAACGATGGGTCGAAACGTGTTGCACTACACCTGCTCGTATGTTCGGCATGTACCCGCAAAAAGGCATTATTGCGCCAGGTTCAGATGCCGACATTTTGGTGTGGGACCCGAACAAAAAGACAAAGATCGGCATCAACGACAAACATCACATGAACATGGACCATTCTTCGTGGGAAGGAACAGTTGTCGATGGCAAAGTTGATACCGTTCTTTCGCGCGGCATGATCGTGATTGAGAATGATAAATATCTCGGACGAAAGGGCCATGGCAAATTTATTAAGCGTGGCCTTTGTCAATATTTGAACTAAAACTAAAACCAACAAACAGGAGAAAAGAAAATCATGAATCGCATCAGCCATTGGGTAAATAACAAAGTTGTTGCCGGCACCTCGGGTAAGACTGGCAAAGTTTTTAATCCTGCAACTGGCAAACAAGAATCAGAAGTCGAACTGGCAAACATTGCTGACGTTGATGCAGTAGTTGCCGCTGCGAAGGCTGCGTTTCCGGCATGGCGAGCAACAAACTTGTCGCGCCGCGCAGAAATCATGTTTCGTATGCGCGAGTTGGTCGATGCAAACCGTAAGGAAATTGCCTCGTTGCTGACTCAAGAACACGGCAAAGTGCCAAGTGATGCACTTGGTGAAGTTGCTCGTGGCCTTGAAAACATCGAGTTTGCTTGTGGCGTGCCTGCACTGCTCAAGGGTGGGTATTCGGAACAAGCATCGACGGGTGTCGATGTTTATTCAATTCGCCAACCGCTTGGTGTTGTTGCTGGTATTACGCCGTTTAACTTTCCGGCGATGGTGCCGATGTGGATGTTCGCTAATGCAATCATGTGTGGCAATACATTCGTGTTGAAACCAAGTGAAAAAGACCCATCGGCGTCAATGTTCGTCGCCGATTTGCTTCGTCAAGCGGGTTTACCAGACGGTGTTTACAACGTATTGCACGGCGACAAAGTTGCGGTAGATCGTTTGCTTGAGCACCCTGATGTTGCAGCACTCAGCTTCGTTGGGTCAACACCGATTGCAAAATATGTTTATGAGACCGGCACAAAAAATGGCAAGCGGGTTCAAGCACTCGGCGGAGCAAAAAACCACATGTTGGTTTTGCCAGATGCTGATCTTGAGATGGCCGCAGACGCTGCGGTCAGTGCTGCTTATGGTTCAGCAGGCGAGCGTTGCATGGCTGTTTCGGTTGTGCTTGCAGTCGACACTGTTGCCGATGCGTTGGTTGAGAAAATTAAATCGCGTGTGCCAAACATTAAAGTCGGCGCGGGTTCTGACCCTGCAAGTGAGATGGGTCCGTTGATCAGCCGCGAGCATCGCGACAAAGTTGCAAGTTACGTAACGAATGCGGCAAAAGAAGGTGCGAAGGTCGTGCTCGACGGCACCGACAAAGCGAAAGACGAAGGTTTCTTCTTGAACCCAAGTTTGATCGATCATGTCAAGCCGGGCATGAAGTGTTACGACGAAGAAATTTTCGGCCCAGTTTTAACCGTGATGCGCGTCAAGAGTTATGACGAAGGTTTGAAAGCGATTAACGACAATCAGTTCGGCAATGGAACTGCGATTTTCACTCGCGATGGCGGCGTGGCTCGTCAGTTTCAATACGAGGTTAATGTCGGCATGGTCGGCGTCAATGTGCCGATTCCGGTTCCAGTTTCGTACTATTCGTTTGGTGGCTGGAAGGCGAGTTTGTTCGGCGACCAACACATGTACGGGCCAGAGGGCATCAACTTCTTTACGCGTGGCAAGGTCGTGACATCACGTTGGCCAGACCCGCGCACATCGCAAGTTGATCTCGGCTTCCCGCAGAACAGGTAAACAAATGGATATCGGCGTTGTATTGCAGACGACCCCACCTGCGCGTCAGGTGATCGATCTTGCGCGCAAAGCCGACAGTCATGGGTTTTCTCACGTTTGGACTTTTGATAGTCACATTTTGTGGGAAGAACCGTTCGTTATATATAGCCAAATTCTTGCGGAAACTAAAAATGTAATCGTTGGGCCGATGGTGACAAACCCGGCCACTCGTGACTGGACAGTAACTGCAAGTTTGTTTGCCACTCTCAATGAAATGTATGGCAACAGAACAATTTGCGGCATTGGTCGTGGTGACTCTGCGGTGCGTGTAACCAACGGCAAGCCAACAACTTTGGCGACACTGCGCGAAAGCATCGATGTAATTCGTGAACTTTCTAACGGACGTGAAGTTGACTACAACGGATCAAAAATTAAATTTGAGTGGGCGTCGAAAAGCAAGTGTGAAGTTTGGGTCGCCGCATACGGGCCAAAAGCGTTGCAGTTGACGGGCGAAGTTGGTGATGGTTTCATTTTGCAACTCGCCGACATCGACATTGCCGCATGGACAATTGATGCGGTACGTAAAGCTGCGCGCGATGCGGGTCGAGATCCGAATACCGTAAAAATTTGTGTTGCGGCGCCGGCGTATGTTGGCGATGACATCACACACATGCGTGAACAGTGCCGTTGGTTTGGTGGAATGGTCGGCAACCATGTTGCAGACATCGTGGCGCGATATGGCGAATCGAGTGCTGTGCCCAAAGCATTAACTGACTACATCAAGGGTCGTGAAGGCTACGACTATAAACAACACGGTCAGGCTGGCAACACGCATACAACTTTTGTGCCCGATTCGATTGTTGATCGTTTTTGTATTCTCGGCAAAGTCGAAGATCACCTAGCTCGGCTTAAAGAACTCAAGCAGTTGGGTGTCGATC
>BJFV01000080.1 GCA_014190055.1 Actinomycetes bacterium | reverse complement strand
AAGCCCAGACACAGTCATCGCACTCGCTCTTGCGGGTCGTCTTGATTTCGATCCAATCACTGACACGCTCACCGCGCCAGATGGTTCGCAAGTTTCACTTGCCGCACCGCTCGGCGAAGTATTGCCAAAAAACGGCTATGACGCTGGTGCTGACACATTCGTCGCCCCGCCTGCCGATGGGTCAGACATCGAAGTCGTTGTTGATCCAAATAGCGATCGATTGCAACTTCTTGAACCATTCGAAAAGTGGGATGGCAACGATTTCATTTATATGCCAATTCTGATGAAAGCCAAAGGTAAATGCACGACCGATCACATTTCGGCTGCCGGTAAGTGGCTCAAGTTCCGCGGTCACCTCGAAAACATTTCGGGCAATTTGTTTGCGGGCGCAGTCAACGCGTTCACAGGCGCAGTTGGTGAAGGTCTTGACCGATCTGATTATCAAATTCGCCCGTATCCAGAGATCGCCAAGAACTACAAAAAGATGCAACTGCAATGGTGTGCGATCGGCGATCAAAACTACGGCGAGGGTTCGTCGCGCGAACACGCCGCAATGGAGCCTCGCTACCGCGGTGCTTGTGTAATTTTCGCTCGATCATTTGCCCGCATTCACGAAACAAATCTCAAAAAGCAAGGCATCTTGCCGCTAACTTTTGTCGACCCTGACATCTACGACAAGATCGACGAAAAAGACACGATCAGCGTTCGCGGCATGCCACCAGAGCCCGACAAACCAGTGCGATGCATCATTCACAAAAAAGGTGAAATCGAAATTGAATTCTTCGCCAACCACACTTTCTCGCCCGAGCAAGTGAAATGGTTTAAAGCTGGCAGCGCACTCAACGTCGTTCGCGAAAAAGTCAAACGCTCCAAAAAATAATCCCCTGAAATGGGAAAGGCCCCGCACTTTGGCGGGGCCTCTCAACCTGTAACTAAAGCACTTGGGGGAAGCGCTCTAGCCGTTCTAGATAAGCCTTGGGGGAGGTCTTATCTGTGATGTTTCTAATTATGCCCCATCGGCCACCCATATCTCAAGGCGAACGGCACGATAGCCCCTATCATTTTTAGAGATATGGAACTCCGCCAGCTAGAAGTACTGATCTCAATAGCCGACCACGGGTCGTTCTCTGGCGCCGCCCGGGCGTTATCCACGGTTCAAAGCAACGTCTCGGCCCATATTTCGCGCCTCGAAAAAGAGCTCACTACATCTCTTGTCGATCGCTCATCAGGTCGCCTCACCGAGGACGGCGAATTAGTCGTCGAACGCGCCCGCCGTGTGCTCAATCAGATTCAAGACATCGCCGCCGATGTGCACTCGAAAGATTCAGAGGTCGAGGGCGAAACACTTTTGGGTTGCATCGGCACAACAGGTCGTTGGCTGATGCCAAAGTTTCTGCCACAACTCGCGTCGCAGTTTCCGAAAATCCGAGTCACAATCGCCGAAGGCAGCACGCTCAACTTAATTCCACGACTTTTAAATGGATCACTTGATGCGGCGATTTTGCACCTTCCAATTGAAGACGACAATTTGCTTTCAACGCCGCTCTTCGCCGAAGACTTAGTGCTGCTTGTGCACGCAAATCACGAATGGTCGAAACTGCAAAAGATCACGATCAAAGAACTTTCTTCACGACCGTTGTTGTTGCCGCCAAAAAATAACTCGCTGCGAAAGATTCTCGATCGTGCGGCTGGTGCGCAACGACTAGTGCTAACTCCACAAGCCGAAATCGACGGCGTTCGACTTCTAACTTCGCTGGCGTTCGAAGGTTTTGGTGCTGCAGTCGTGCCTGCCACCGCCGCACCAGGCTGGATAAAAGGCGAGTTCAAACGCGTCGAAATACCTGAACTGCCACGGCGAGTTGTTGGTCTCGTTCAGCGTGCTCGCCCACTGCCAAGTAAGTCGACAACTGCGATTACAACTCTCATTCGCGAAGTTGTAACTAAATATGGCGACAAACAGCCTGGCATTCATATCGGTAAAGAAGCATTCCCGCTGAATCGCAAGCCCTAACTAGTCTTGATGCCGTGACAGTTCATCTTCAACGCGCAGTCAAAGGTGCTGCCGCCGCCGAAGTTCGCTGGCTCGAAAAAATCTCGCGACGAGTCGTCTGGGTTGATGTCGACGAAACCGTTCGACGTGGTGCACTCAGTGCTGAAGCCTCCGGCGTAATTGCTCACGCCGCCGACACCGCTCGCGAAAAAGGCTTGCCACTAATCATGACCCTCGGCAGTTCAGGCGCCGACATTGTCGAAGGTGTCGCCGCACTTCACGGTTGGGGTCTCGCAGCTAAAGCAATCGCAAAATGCTCTGGCTATGTACCGATTTTCACGGTGGTCACTGGCCCTGCTGTTTCTGGGCCCGCACTATTAATTGGCCTCAGCGACATCGTGATCATGACCAGTGAGGCATATGCATTCGTTACCGGCCCGACAATGGTTGCCGAGTTCACAGGTGTCGTTATTAGCAATGACGAACTCGGCGGATCAGACATCCACGCCAAACAAAGCGGTGTCGCACACCTTGTCGTCGCTGATCGCGAAACTGCATTTGCCGAAGTCGAACATGTCCTCTCATTTTTGCCTGACAACGTAAACGAGATTGCCGCGGCCGTCGCAACTTCAGACTCGGTCGATCGACTTACGCCTGAAGCAGGCGCTTTGATTCCAGAAAATCCAACCGGCGCTTACGACGTGAAGGCTGTAATCAGATCGATTGCCGACGATGGCTACCTGCTTGAATTGCGCGAGCGCTGGGCACCAAACATTGTCACTGGCTTAATCACGATCGGCGCGCAAAGTGTTGGCGTGGTTGCTAATCAGCCGATGAATTTGGCTGGCACGCTCGATATTCCGGCGTCACAAAAAGCTGCGCGCTTCGTTGCATTTTGTGATGCGTTTAATATTCCGATTTTGACGCTCGTCGACACGCCTGGCTTTTACCCAGGCAAAGATCTTGAATGGCGCGGCATGATTCGTCACGGCGCTCAACTTGTTTTTGCATACGGTCGCGCAACTGTGCCGCGCGTTTGTGTGATCTTGCGCAAAAGTTATGGCGGCGCTTACATCGTCATGGATTCAAAAGAAATGGGAAACGATATTTGCCTCGCGTGGCCAACTGCTGAACTTGCTGTGATGGGTGCGGGGCAAGCGGCCGCAATCTTGCAGCGCCGAGCAACACCTGAAGAACGTCAAGAATTTGAACGCGATTATGTCGAGCGTTTATTGAACCCCTACATTGCTGCCGAGCGTGGCTATGTCGACAGCGTCATCGACCCTGCCGAAAGTCGCCGAGAGATCGCCGCTGCGCTCGCAATGCTGAGCGATAAGCGTGAAAAGTTACAGCATCGTAAACACGACAACACACCGCTATAACAGTCTCAAAAACTGGTCGTGCGACTAGATTGAATGCGGGACTGGAAGATCCCACAACATATAAAGGACACCACAATGGCTGAAACAATCACCATTATTGATGACCGGACTGGTAAAAAAGTTACTGTTCCGATTCGAGATGGAGTTTTCCCGTCGACCGCACTGCGCGAACTTGACCCAGACTTGCGAGTTTACGACCCAGCATTTTTATCAACTGCAGCCTGTGCCTCATCGATCACTTACATCGACGGCGAAAAAGGAATCTTGCGTTATCGCGGTTACCCGATCGAACAACTTGCCGAAAAGTCAACTTACCTCGAAGTTGCTTACTTGTTGCTCAATGGCGATCTACCAAACGCCGAACAACTCAAAAAGTGGACATACGACGTAACTCATCACACGATGATTCACGAAAACATGCGCAAGCGTTTTGTTGACGGCTTTCACTACGACGCTCACCCGATGGGCATGTTTATTTCGGCAATCGCTGCTCTTGGCACTTTTTATCCAGAGTCAAAAGAAATTTTCACTCCTGGCGCACTCGACAAACAGGTTCTGCGACTAATTGCCAAAGTTCCAACAATTGCAGCGATGTGTTATCGCTTCAGCATGGGTTTGCCGTTCGTTTCACCGAACAACTCGATGAGCTATTCAGAAAATTTCTTGAACATGATGTTCAAACTCGGCGATGACCACTCTGTTGACCCACGGCTTACAAAAGCAATGGATCTTCTTTTCATCTTGCACGCCGACCACGAGCAAAACTGTGGCACAACTGCGATGCGCGTTGTTGCATCTTCGCATGCCGACCCATTCAGCGCAATGTCAGCAGCATCATCTGCTCTATACGGCCCGCTTCATGGTGGCGCCAACGAAGCGGCGATCAACATGTTGCACGAAATTGGCAGCATCGACAACGTCGAATCGTTCATCAAGTCTGTCAAGGCCGGCAATGGACGCTTGCAAGGTTTCGGGCATCGCGTCTATAAGAACTACGACCCTCGCGCGGCGATTATTAAGAAAGCCGCCTATGACGTATTTGATGTAACTGGCAAGAACCCGATGCTTGATATCGCACTAAAACTTGAAGAAGCTGCTCTCAACGACGACTACTTCATCTCACGCAAGCTTTACCCGAATGTTGACTTCTACTCTGGCTTGATTTATCAAGCGCTCGGTTTCCCAATCGATATGTTCACGGTTTTGTTTGCGATTCCTCGCACTGTCGGCTGGCTAAGCCACTACAACGAATTACTTAAAGATGACGCTCAAAAAATCAGTCGCCCGCGTCAGTGGTACACAGGCGTAGATAAACGCGACTACGTCGCAATCAACAAACGTCAATAACAATTTTGCCAGTATTGGCGTTGCTCTCCATTAGTTGGTGAGCTTCGACGATTTGATCTAAGCCAAATCGACGGTCAATTACTGGTCGCAATTTGCCGACTGCAAATAGCGGCATCATCTCACTAATAAAACGTTGTGTGACGGCGATCTTTTCGTCGGCAGGTCGCGGGCGCAACACCGTGCCCATCAACCGCGCGCGCTTGGGCATCAGGGCACCGATATTGAATGCAGTCGACCCACCGCCCATTAATCCGACTTGCACGATCGTGCCTTTTAGCGCAAGAGCCGAAACGTTGCGATTCAAATATTCCCCGCCAATCACATCTAGAACTGCATTCACCCCTTTGCCGTGAGTCGCTTGCATCGCAACTTCGACAAAATCTGCAGTCTTATAGTCGAGCGCCAAGTCGGCACCGAGTGCCAAGCATGCGTCACGTTTGCCAGCCGAACAAGTAACAACAACATAAGCGCCGATTGCTTTACAAATCTGAATCGCGGCAGTGCCAACACCTGACGCGCCAGCATGAACGAGCGCCCATTGCCCTGCTTGTAGGTTCGCTTGACAAACGAGTGCATCCCACGCGGTGATAAAAACTTCAGGTATCGCTGCCGCGTTAGCCAAACCAATATTTTGTGGCACGGCGATTGCCTGCATCTCTGGCACAACTAAATATTCGGCGTATGCGCCACCGCTGACTATGCCCATGACTTCGTCGCCTGCTTTCCAGGTCGTCACCGAGTCACCACATGATTCAACTGTGCCCGAAAATTCGAGACCAGGAATCTCGTGAGCACCCGGAAACGGATCTGGATACAAACCGCGTCGCTGCATCAAGTCGGCGCGATTCAAAGATGTCGCCCTTACCTTGACCAAAATCTCGTCGCGTTTTGGCGTTGGCTTTTCTACTTCTTTAATGCTGAGCACATCGGGGTCAC